>NZ_JAMYJY010000045.1:0-27132 GCF_024136985.1 Haloferax sp. AB510 | reverse complement strand
TCCACGTCCAAGGAGAGTTCGCCGCCGAGGGCGGAGCTGCCGCCGATGTAGCCGAGGACGACGTTCGCGTCCGTCACGGTCGGGTCGGTCCCGCCGCGGCCGTAGCAGGCCGGACCGGGGTTCGCGCCCGACGAGCGCGGCCCGACCCGGAGCGCGTTGCCCGAGTCGACCCACGCGATGGACCCGCCGCCCGCGCCGACGGTGTTCACGTCCACCATCGGCGTCTTGATTGGCCGGCCGTTGATTTCGGCGTCGGTTGTCCGCTCGACCTCGCCGTCGCGGACGAGGCTCACGTCGCTCGACGTGCCGCCCATGTCGAAGGTGACGAGGCCGGCGAGATCGTCGCCGGAGTCGGTCGCGGTCTCCGCCGCGCCGACGACGCCCGCCGCCGGCCCGGACATCGTGGTCGTCACGGCGTGTTCGCGCACGGTCGAAGCCGGGGCGATGCCGCCGTTGGCCTGCATGATTTTCGGGACCGGCACGCCGAGGTCCGCGGCCCGCGATTCGAGGCGGCCGAGGTAGCTGTCGATGGCCGGCGTCACGTAGGCGTCGACCGCGGTGGTCGAGGTGCGCTCGAACTCGCGGAACTCGGCGAGCACCTCGTGGGAGGCGGAGACGGGCGCGTCGAGTTCCTCGCGGAGCACGTCGGCGACGACGCGCTCGTTTTCGGGGTGCTGGTAGGCGTGCAGGAGCGAGACGGCGACGCTCTCCGCGCCGGCGTCGCGGATGTCGTCGGCGAGCGCGCGGACCTCCGACTCGTCGACTTCGGTCTGGATGCCGTCGACCGTCGCCCGCTCCGTCACCTCGAAGCGGCGGCGGCGCGGGACGAGCGGGGCGGGCTTGTCGGCGGTCACGTCGTAGAGGTCGGGGCGGGCCTGTCGGCCGATTTCGAGCACGTCGCGGAAGCCCTCGGTGGTGACGAGCGCGGTCTTCGCCCCGTCGTCTTCGAGGAGGGCGTTCACGGAGACGGTCATCGCGTGGGTGAACGCGTCGACCTCGGCCGGGTCGATGCCGGCGTCGTCGCAGGCCTTCTCGATACCGCGGACGACGCCGATGCTCTGGTCGTCCGTGCTCGGAACCTTCGCGGTGACGAGGCGACCTTCGGGTGTCAACAGCGCCACGTCGGTGAAGGTGCCGCCGACGTCGACGCCGATGCGGGTTTCTGCGTCCATCAGAACACCCCCATATCGGTCGCGACCGTATAGAGCGTTCGGAGACCGAGCCAGACGACGACGAGCGTCACCAGCCCGCCGACGACGTTCTGGAGCGTGGTGTTGGCGTACGATCCGAGGATGTCGCGGTCGTTCATCACGTAGATGAGGAAGACGGCGACGATGGGCAGGAGGATGCCGTTTGCGACCTGCGCGAAGACGATGGCCTGCACGGGACTGTAGCCGACCGCGGAGAAGACGATACCCACGAGCAGAATCGAGCCCCAGACAGCGCGGAACTTCGTGGACTTGAGGTCGGTGTCCCAGCCGAGCGCCCCCGCCGTCGCGTACGCGCCGGCCAGCGGAGCGGTCGTCGCGCTGGTGAAGCCCGCGGCGAACAGCCCGATGCCGAAGAACACCTTCGCCTGCGTGCCGACGAGCGGTTCGAGCTGTTCGGCCATCGTGCTGACGTTCTGGATGTTCGTCCCGACGGGGAACGCCGCCGCGGCGGTGACGAGAATCGAGATGGTGATGAAGCCGCCGAGGACGATAGAGAGAATCGTGTCGGCCCGCGATTCGTTCAACTCCTTGGGGCCGGCCCACCGCTCTTGGACGCTCCCGGCGTGGAGAAAGAGGTTGTAGCCGACGACGGTCGTCCCGATGAGGCCGGTGATGAGGAACGCCGACCCCTCCGGAACGCTCGGGACGAACCCGCGGGCGAGCGCGCCGAGGTCGGGACCGATGAGAATGGCGTCGATGAGGAAGGAGACGGCCATGACGGAGACGAGGCCGACGAGCGCTTTCTCGATGAGTTTGTACTTGCCGGACCACAGAAGGGCGCCGGCGACGAGGCCCATCGCGGGCCCCCAAAGGTTGGCGCTGATACCGGTCAAGCCCTCAAGTCCGGCCGCGCCGCCAAGGATGTTCCCGGTCTCGTAGGCGGCCGTGCCGATGCCGATAGCACTGACGACGAGCACGATACTCACCCCGGACAGTACGGGGTTGTCGAACTGCCCCCGGAGCGCCTCGCCGAGTCCCTCGCGGGAGACGAGGCCGAGTCGGGCGCTCATCTCTTGGAGGACGATGGTGGCGATAATCGAGAAGGCGATAGTCCAGACGAGCGCGTAGCCGAATCGAGCACCCGTCACGCTCGCGGTCGTGACCGTGCCGGGACCGATGAACGCGGCGGCGACCATCGCGCCCGGGCCGATAGATTTCAGACGTTCGATGAAGTTCATGGTTCTACCTGTGAGGTGGATTAGCGTATCAAACTCTGATTGATAAATCCCGGTTGAGAACGCCGTTTACGGCAGGGAGAACGCGTGTGAAGGAGTATGAACGAGTGTGAAGTCAGCGGTGAGTATAGACCAGCGACCGAACCGGGTCGGCGCGGGGTTCGAACCTCACCGAACCTCGGTGAGAAGCACCTTCGAGACACCCTCTTCGACCTCGATGTCGAACGGGGACTGCTCGGTGCTGAGCGCGATGAACCGCGACATGAACCACTTGACCGACTCGGTGGGAAAGACGACGTGATAGGTGTCGCCCTCGGAGGCGCGGACCGTGAGAAAGCCGCAGAACGACAGCCAGTCGAGGAGTTCGCCCAGCGATTCGAACCGGTCGCGGTACTCGTGGGCGTGGAACGCTGCGACCCGGTCGACGGCGTCGAGGAACGCGGGGTCCGGGTCGCCGTCGTCGTCCTCCACGTAGTCGAGAAACGTGTGCAGGAAGTCCACGTCGAGGAGGACGTGCTCGCCGCTCGACAGCATCTGGTGGTAGGCTTCGAGGTTCGGCCCGGCGTCGGTCGTCGCCGCCTCGAAGTTAGCCGCGTAGAAGACGAGCGCCTCGCGGACAAGCTCGCTCTGCGCCTTGTCGGTCCGCCCGGTGAGGCCGTCGAGCGCCGACTGGGCGTCCTCGTCGAGCGACACCGTGATGCGATTCGTGACCATGAGTGTCTAACTCTCGGAGGGGTTCTTAAGGATGTGCGGACGACCGCCGCGAGCCGCGAACGCGTGACGAACCGGAACCAGTCGTCCAAAAAGTGTGAAAATTTTAGAATTTGTTAGGCCGGCGGTACTGCGTCAGTCGCCGCTCCGCTGGCGCTGCGCGGACGGTCCCGCGGCCGTCGCCGACTCGGTGAAGACGAACCGCGCGCCTCCGGTCGAACCGTGCTCTGCGGCGGGCGTCCAGTCGTGGGCGGCCGCGATCTGCTTGACGATGGCGAGGCCGAGGCCGCCGCCGCGGCGCTCGCTCACGCCGGCTTCGAAGCACTCGTGAGGGGGCGTTCCGTCGGGGAAGCCCTCGCCGTCGTCCTCGACAAAGAACCCGCTTCGAGTCCGACCGGCCGTCACCGTCACCTCGGGACCGCCGTAGACGACGGCGTTCTCGAACAGGTTTTCGAGGAGCTGTCGGAGTCTGCTCTCGTCGGCCGGTATCGTCTGCGACGCACCGCCGTCGGTCCGGTCGAACCGCAGTTCGGCGTCGGCGGTCGGAACCGTCTCCCACGCGCGTTCGGCCACGCGCCGGAAGTCGAGGGGCTCCGTCTCGACGACCGCCTCGCCCTGCGTGGCGAGCGCAGTGAGATCCGAGAGCAACTCCCCGACCCGGTCGAGGCTCTGTCCGAGCTTTCGAAGATCCTCGGCGTCCGCGTCACCGGGCGACTCGGCGACGATGTCGAAGTAGCCCCGCGCGGTCGTCAGCGGGGTCCGGAGGTCGTGGGAGACGACGCGCGTGAACTCGCTGAGGCGCTCGTTCTGCCGTTCGAGCAGGCGCTGTCGGGCGTTGCGCTCCGTCACCTCGCGTTGGAAACCGATGTAGTTCGTGACGGTCCCGTCGTCGCCGTGGACCGGCGTTATCTCGGACTGGTTCCAAAACGGCGTCCCGTCGCGGCGGTAGTTGAGGAGTTCGACGCTGCACGGCTCTTCGTCGGCGATGGCCTCGCGGAACCGCTCGCAGTCCTCTTCGGCGGTGTCCGGTCCCTGCAGGACGCGGTGGTTCTCGCCGAGGACCTCCTCGGTATCGTAGCCGGTGAGATCCTCGAAGGCGTCGTTGGCGTAGACGATGGGACAGTCGTCCCCGCTCGGGCCCGTGATGGTGATGCCGACCGAGGCCTCGTCGATGGCGCGGCGCATCAGCGACAGTTCGGCCTCCTGGGCCAGTCGCTCGGAGATGTCCCGGAGGATGCCCGTCGTGCCGACGACCTCGCAGCCGTCGTCGTGTAAGAGCGTGAGGTGACACTCCATGGGCACGCGGTCGCGGCCGTCGCCGTCCGCCGCGAGGAGTTGGGTTTCGAAGGTGAGTCGGTCAGTCTCCGCGCCGTCGCCGAGCGACGCCCGGAGCGACTCGTAGGTCTCGTAGTCCGCGTCGGGGAGGTACGACGAGAGGTGCGAGCCGAGGACGCGCTCGCGGTCGTGGCCGACGAGGTCGACAAAGGCGTCGTTGACGTACTCGAAGCGGTCGTCGGCGTCGAGGGAGTAGACCGGGTCGCCCGCGGCGCGGATGATGTGCTCGTCGCGCGCGAGTTCGTCCCGGCGCGCCCGCTCGCCGGAGATGTCCCGAAGGATGCCGACCGAACCGCGGAACTCCTCGCCCTCGTAGGGTAGATAGCCCATGTGGTCGCGGCACGGCACCGCCTCGCCGTCAGCCGTCCGTATCTCGATTTCGAACTGGGTCGTGTCGGGGCCGCGCGACGAGAGAATCCCCCCGAGTTCGTCGGCCGCCTTCCGAACGTCTCCGTCGCCTTTCACGAGCTCCGGGCCGCTTCCGAGAATCTCGTCAACGGCGTAGCCCGAGAGGTCCGCGAAGGCGTCGTTCACGTAGGTGAAGCGGCCGCGCTCGTCGACGACGTACACGGGGTAGCCGAGGGCTTCGAGGACGGTCTCGTAGCGCTCTGCACGACGGGTTGCCCGGTGCTCCGAGACGCTGTTTTCGATGCGGTTGACGAGCAGTTCGTACTGCTCGGTGGAGGGCTGTTTCTGCAGGTAGTCGGTGACGCCCGCAGAGATGGCGTCGCTCGCGACTTCCTCGCTCCCCTTGCCAGTAAAGAGGATGAAGGGAAGCGAACCGTGTTCCTCGCGGACCGTTTCGAGGAGTTCGACGCCGGTCATCGCCGGCATGTCGTAGTCACTGACCACGCAGTCGATATCAGAATCACGAACGATATCGAGCGCGACTTCGGGATCCGCACAGGTCGTCACCTCGAACGAAGAGAGCTTTCGGAGGTACGTCTCGCCGAGGTCCAAGAGCGCCGAATTGTCGTCTACATAGACGACATGTGGGGATTCCGAAGGAGTCATCGATAGTTACCAAATAGTAACTACCGGGACGATACATAAGTTCGACCTCTATAGTTAGGGACCTGTGAATACACGGGTTGATTTCGAATCTAATAATAGATATCTACGATGCGCTGGCGACGACCAGCTTCGACCGGCAGTCGCGAGGCCGCTCGTCAGAACTCGCCGGCGACGATGTCGGCGACGCGACCGCGGTCGAACAGGCGTTCTCCCGCCGGAATCTCGGGGTACGACTCGCCGTCGCCGTAGCCGGGCCACGTGCCGAAGCGGTCGGGAAAGAGCTGTTTGGCGGTCATCTCGGTCTGGAACAGGTTCATAATCGGTCCCTGCATCCCGTTTCCGGATGGGTAGTATCGACCGTCGCGGAACGCGGGCACCTCGTCCGCGAGGGGGTCTGAAAGCACCTCCTCGCGGTTCGAGCGGAACGAGTCGCCGAGCGCGGTCCCCCAGTACCGGAGGACGACGTCGGGCGCGGTCTCGACCATCGCCTCGTAGTCGTACGAACCGCCCGACCTGGTCTCGGCGTCGGTCGCCGCGAACGCGTTCTGCATCCCGAACGGGCGGAGGTGCGCCCAGAGGTAGCCGTCTCCCGTGAAGTCGTACGGCCAGAACGTCCCGCCGGTGTCGGCGACGACCGCGAGCGACGGTCGCTCGGACGCCGGTGGGAGGTCCGCCCGTATCCGGGAGACGAGGTCGTCCCGGAGCGACTTGAACGCCCGGTAGCGCGCTTCCTCCCGGAACACCGCCGCGATATGACCGAGGTACTCCCAGAGCGTGTAGTGCTCGTAGCGGTCGCGACAGGGTTCCGGCGGTTCGGCGTTTGTCCGGCTGTAGTAGTTGCCGAACCACGGGCCCACGTCGGCCGCGATTGACGCCACCTCGTCTTCGGTCCAGTCGAAGGAGCTACTCCGGAGAAGACACGGGTCGAGGAAGTGAACGTCGCTGTCCAGTTCGTAGAACAGCTCCCTGTCGAGGGCGTTCGGGTTGGACGCCGGCGTGACGCGGCCGAGGTCCTCCCACTCGAAGTCCACGCCGTCGAGCGCGTCGTAGTAGTAGTCGACCGTGTTGCCGAACAGTTCCTTGTCGTAGCCGATGCCGGTGATGGCGTCGCCGTGGCCGAAGGCGACCGCCGCGTCGGCCGAGACCGGGTAGTAGGTCAGGGCGCGTTCCGGCACGGCGTCGAACTCGACCGCACCGACTGGGGCCATCGACACCGAGTACGACCCGTCGCTCGTCTCAGTTTCCGGCGTCTCAGTCACTTCTTTGGTTTCCGCCTCAGTCGTCGATACGGCGTCAGAAGCGGTGGTCGTCGCGTCGGAGCCGCCGCCCGCACACCCCGCGAGGAGTCCCCCACCGAGGACCGTCCCGCCGAATTTTACGTAGTCACGGCGAGTCGGCCCGGACCGACAGTCATCGTTATCTGCCATGCTTTTAGGCTAACCTAAAACAACAAAACTACTTCGTTTTAGGGCCGCCTAGAATTCGCGTAAGGGGGTGAGAAGGCGTGGATATTTTAACAATGAGTTGAAATTTAGTGAGCATGTTCCCCGTTACGGCCCCCCTCCCCCACGTCTCGGCGAACAGTATCGAACGGTTCCTCGCGGCCCTCCTCGTCGGACTGCTTGGAACGTACGCCCTCGGGACGGCCACCAGTGGTGTCGTCCCACCGCTCGAAATCGCCGGCGTCGTGGCGATTCACCTCGCCGTCATCGTCGCGGGCGTGTTCCCGCTCGTCGTGCTCGGGCGCTCAGTGAGCAGTCGGGTGCGGTCGGGAGCGACTGCCGGCCGTCGCCTCGAATCAGTCGTGTCCGCTGGTGCGCTCGTCTGTCTCGTCAGCGGACTCTGGCTCAGTCTCGACGCGTCGTCGGACCTCTCGGGCGTACTGCTCGGGTGCGCGCTGGTCGCCCTGTTCGCCCTCATCGGACTCGTCGCGAGGCGGTGACGGCCCGACACAGTCCGCACATCATGCGAACCTCCCACATCTTTGCCCTCGCCGTCACCGTGTTCGCGCTCGCCACGCTCGGACTCGCCGCAGGGACGCTCGACGTCGCGAGACCGGACGGACCGGCTGTCTCGGAGTCGGCCGACGGGGCGGTAACGCTCCGCGAGCAGTCAGGAGCGAGCGAGCAATCTGACCGTCCGGACCGACCCTCAGTCGGCCGGCTAGTACTCCCGAGCGACGGTGTACTCGGCGGTCTCGGAGAGCAGTCGTCGCCGGCCGACGGACTGCACTCGCGCCTCGCCGTCGGAGGCGCACTCGTCGTCGGTGCGGCGATGCTCGTCTTCCGCCGATTCACCGACGACGACGCGCGGGCGTCAGAGGTGACCGAGGAGCGCGGCGGCGCGGACCACAAACCATCGGACCGGCGCGCGCCGGACCCGTCCGAATGGGGCGGCCCGCCGACGAATGACGTCTCCCAAGCGTGGTTCTCGATGGTGTCCGCGCTCGGCGCGGCGGCCACCCCGCGACAGACGCCGGCCGAACTCGCCCGGACGGCCGTCGATACCGGCCTGCCCGCGGACACAGTTGAATCGCTCACCGAGCTGTTCCGCGCAGTTCGGTACGGCGGAAAGCGGCCGACCGACGAGCGCGAGCGACGAGCCGAAGGCGCGCTCGACGCGCTGCGGCGAGATGAGGACTGGCCGGGCGGGCGCGAGCCGTGAGCCGCACTCGCCGCGGGCTGTTGCTCGTTGGTCTCGCGTCGGGCCTCGTCGGCGTACTGCTCATCGCCTCCCCGGGCATCGCCCGCGGCGTCTCACTCACAGGGGGCGCCCGAACCGCACCCGTCGCCGTCGTCGGCGTCGCCGCCGTCGTCCTCGCCGCCCGCTCACTGTTGAACGCTCTCGGAGGCGACACCCCGGGCGACGGCGAGAGAAGGGCAGCCACCGCAGGCGCGTTCCCCTCGCCGGAGCGTCGTCCGCGCTACGACCCGCCGGGGACGGAGTTCGCCCAGCGAGTGAACGCAATCGGGTGGACCGACCGACGCGACGCGGAACCAGAAAACCGTCGGGAGCTCCGTGACGACCTCCGGGACGTGGCGACGAGCGCACTCTCGCGGGCCGACGGGGCGAGCCCGAGCGAGGTCGAAACGTGGCTAGACGATGGGAGTTGGACGGACGACCCCCTCGCGTCGGCGTTCTTCGCCGGCGACCTCGTCCCGTCGCTGTCGCCCTCGGGATACGTCCGTGCGCTGGTCCGCGGCGAGCCACCGTTCGCTCGTCGGGCGCGTCACGCCGTCACCGCGCTGTCGAAGCGGTCCGGTGCGGGCGACGTGACGCCGGCCCCGTCAGCCGACGTTCGGACGGCGTTCGAGGACGAACCCGCCGTGCGGACGAGTCGATACCTCCCGGACGGCGAGGAGAGCCGCGAACACGAGTCAGCGACTGACCGGGCCCGCGGAGTGACCGCCGCGGCGCTCGCAGTCGGCGGGCTCGGAATCGTCACGTTGCGGCCGGAGCTGTTCCTCCTCGCGCTGTTCGGAATTACCGTCTCGGGGTACGCCCGCGCGGTCCCGACCCCGTCGCGGGCGGTAACGGTCGAGAGGGCAGTCAGTAATAGCGAACCCGCGGTCGGCGACGAGGTCGAGGTGACCCTCTCGGTTCGGAACGTCGGTGACACGACGCTCGCGGACCTCCGGCTCGTTGACGGGGTTCCGCCGGGTCTTACCGTCGTCGACGGGTCGCCGAAGTTCGCGACCGCGCTCCGACCGGGGAAGCGCGCGAGCGTCACGTACACGGTCGAAGCCGTCCGTGGCGACCACGCGTTCGACCCGGCGCTCGTCGTCACGCGCGACGCTCTCGGGGTACGCAAGCGAGAAGCGCTCGTCGACACAGAGACGGCGGTTTCGTGTCGCCCGCCGGCGGAACCGCTTTCGGGTCGTGCCCCCGCGAGACCGACGACGCGAGCGGGTCGGTCGCGGTCGGATGCCCCGGGCCCGGGCATCGAGTTCCACTCGGTCAGAGAGTACCGGCCGGGAGACCCCCCGTCCCGAATCGACTGGAGACGGAAGGCCAAGACGGGGGAGTTCTCGACGGTGGCGTTTCACGAACACCGACGCCAGCGAGTGCTGGTCGTCGTCGACGCGCGAGCGGAGGCCTACGTCGCACGGAGTGACGGGGCCGATGGGAGCGACGGGGGCGGCGAAGGTGGCGACGGTGAGCCGGTCGTCCAACGGGGCGTCGCCGCCGCCGCCGCCCTCGTCTCTCGCTTCCGCTCCGCGGGCGTGCCGGTCGGTCTCGCGGCGCTCTCACCGCGGTCCTGTCGGCTCTCGCCCGGTCGCGGAGGCGACCACCACCGCCGGCTTCGGGAGGTGCTGGCGACCCATCCCGCGTTCGGGTGGGAGGCTCCGGATGGCGAGGTGGACGCGTCCGCGGCGGTTCGCGAGATTCACCGGCGGGTATGGGCGGACGCGCGGATCGTCTTCGTCTCGCCGCTCTCCGACGACGCGAGTGTGACCGCCGCGCGGCGGTTCGACGCGCACGGGCACCCCGTTTCGGTTCTCAGTCCCGACCCGACCGCTCCCTCGCGCGCTCGCGGCTACGAGTCAGGATACGCGTCGCTCGCGAGGGAGCGCCGGCTGCGGCGGCTTCGAGCGGCCGGCATTCCCGCGAGTGATTGGGACCCGTCCGAGCCGCTACGGGAGGTGACGAGAGATGGCCGAAGCCATGCCACGACGTCCGGATAGCGCCCCGCCGCTCCGGAGTAGCGGCGGTGCGCTCGTGGCCGCGACCGGTGCGGCCGTCATTACCGCGGTCTCGGTCCCCGCGCTCGCGATGGGCGTGCTGGGGGTGCTCTCGCTCGCCGGTGCCCTCACGTTCGGCATCGAATCGGTTTACACGCCGGGGATTGCGCTCCTCGCGGGGGCAGTCGTGCTCGCGGGCGTCCTTGGTCTGACACCGCCGTTCCTGCTCGCGGCCGCGTTCCTCGTACTCCTCGCGTGGGACGTGGGGAAACACGGGTTCGGCATCGCACGAGAGGTCGGCCGAGAACCCTCGACGCTCCGAATCGAGACCGTCCACGGGCTGAGCAGCGCTCTCGTGTATGCGGCCGGTGCGACGCTCGGCTACGGGATATACGCCAGCGTCACCGGCGGACGGTCGGTTGTCGCGCTCCTCGCGCTCCTCGTCGGGGCCGTGGCGCTCCTGTTCGCGTTGCAGGCACGGGACTGAGTCGGAACCCAAACGCCGACCGCACCGACCCGAAAACGACACTTCCGTCCAACGAGAACCCCCTAGCATGACGCGGGACGGGCGCGCCGATGAGCTGGAGCCGGCGAAGCGGCGCATCATGGAGGCGACGTACAGGGCGTTACGGAAACACGGCTACGGCAACCTGACGACGCAGGACATCGCCGACGAGTTCGAGAACAGCAAGGCGCTTCTGTATTACCACTACGACGGGAAAGACGAGCTACTGGTGGACTTCCTCGACTACGTCCTCGCGGAGTTCCTGAACGGCCTCCCGCGGGGGGACCGCACGCCCAGGGAAGAACTCGAAACGCTGGTCGACGCGCTCCTGCCCGAGACGCTCTCCGAGGAGGCCTACCGACTCCAACTATCGATGTTCGAACTGCGGATGAACGCCCGGCACGACGAGGACTACCGCGATGAGTACCGCCACATCGACGACGAACTCACGGCGCACCTGCGGGACATTCTCGAACGCGGAGTCGAGGCCGGCGAGTTCGAGGCGATCGACCTCGACGCCGAGGCCGAGTTGTTCCTCTCGATTCTGACTGGGACGCGCGCCCGCCGGCTGACGGTGTTCGAACCCGACGAGTCCATCGAGTCGCTCCGGGCGGCCATCGAGTCGCACATTGACCGCATCTCGGCGTAGCCCATGCCGGAGAGCGCGGCCGCCGAGCAGACGACGCGACGACAACACTCCCCTCCAACGGTTCCGCCGAGAGGTGAACCCTTATTCGCCCGGCGTCCGTCGGTTCCGACCATGACACCGCGACCGTCGACCTTCTCAATCGTCGCCCGCGACCCCGAACAGGACGCCGTCGGCGTGGCCGTCCAGTCGAAGTTCGTGAGCGTCGGCTCCGTCGTCCCGTTCGTCAGCGCGGACGCCGGCGCAATCGCCACCCAGAGCTTCGCAAACGTCGCCTACGGCCCCGACGGATTGGACCTCCTGCGCGAGGGGCGCTCGGCCGAGGAAGTCGTTTCCGAACTGACCGACGCCGACGACGAGGCCCCGAGCAGGCAGGTCGGCGTCGTGGGGGCGGACGGGAGCATTGCGGCGTTCACCGGCGACAAGTGCTTCGACGTGGCCGGCGATGTCCAAGGAGACAACTACACCGTTCAGGGGAACATCCTCGAAAACGAGGCGACGCTCGACGCGATGGCCGAGGCGTTCGAGACAACCGACGGCGGCCTCCCCGAGCGCCTGCTCGCGGCGCTCCACGCCGGCAACGACGCCGGTGGCGACAAGCGCGGCGAGCAGTCGGCGGCGATGTACATCGCCAAGCCCGAGGGCGGCTACGACGGCGGCAACGACCGCTGGGTCGACGTGCGCGTCGACGACCACGACCACCCGATAGACGAACTCGAACGCGTGTTCAAACTGTACGACATCACGCTCTTGGAGCGCGAAGCGCCCGCCGAAATGCAGTCGCTGTCGGGCGAGACGGCCGAGGCGGTCCTCGAAACGCTCTCCGAACTCGGCTTCTACGACGGAACGCCGAGCGACGAGTTCGACGACGAGGCCGTCGCGGCGCTCGAATCGTTCCGAGGCATGAACAACTTCGAGAACCACTCGCTTTCGGTCCTCGAAGACGCCATCGCCCGCGGCTGGGACGACGTTGATGGCGGGGAGACGGCGGGAGAAGACGACGCGACGGGTGAACTCGGCGGAGAGGCGCGGCTCATCGAGGCGATTTGGCAGGGCCTCAGCAGGCTCGAGAGGAAGTAATCGGAGAAAATCAGTCTCGTCGTTCGTCGTGTTCGTTCGCCGAAGCGCGCCGGGTGCGGTGGCGTTGGTTGGTCACCGCGGCGCACCGACAGGGCCGCACGGGGGAAGGAAGTCCCGCTCAGCCGAGGAGGTACTTGAGCACGGGGCGCTGCTGGACGAACTCCATCTTCTCGATGATGGCGTCGAGGCCGAGGATGCGGCCCGCCGCGAGGGTGCCGACGATGGCGAACATCATGAGGCCGAACAGGTCGCCGTTGACCAGGCCGTGGCCCCAGTCGGCGTTCCCCAGGTAGAAGAACACCATCAGGACGCCACCGAAGAAGGCGGCGAGCCGGACGAGGGCACCCACGATGAGCCCGAGGCCGATGAGCGTCTCACCGACGGGAATCATGAAGTTCGTGAGGTCGAGGAGCCACGGGGTCGCGGCGGCCCACGCGAAGAAGCCCTGCAGCGGCGAGGCGGCGGGGGCGTTCGCGAGGTAGCCCGCGGCGTTGAAGCCGCCGAGCTTCGTCACACCGGCGTGGAAGAACCAGTAGCCGGTGATGAGGCGGGTCAGCACGAGCACGTAGCCCGTGACGCCCTGCGAGTAGTCGAAGTCCATTCTGTTCCCCAGCATCTCGATTTGTGAGTTAGCGGCCATTGTCTTTCACCTAACAAGTGAACGAACGACCCCCCAGAGCATATAAAGAGAGCGTGATTTCCGAATCTAAGGAATCGAGAACGACCGAAAGTCAGCGTTTGAGAACCCATACCCTCTGATTCGGTCGTCGGTTCGGACGCAAAACTCAGTTGTCGGGCGAATCGAGCACAGTGGAGCTCGGAACCGCCGCCACAGAGTCCGTTCCTTCGGCGATGAGTCTCGTGTGCGTCATTCGTCCGAACCCTCCGAATCAGTCGTCGTCGACCGCCCCGACTGCGTCACGAACTCGAACCGCGTGCCGCCCTCGACCGACTCGGCGAGCGAGACGGACCAGCCGTGGGCGTCGGCGATGTCGCGGACGATAGCGAGGCCGTAACCAGTTCCCCGTGGCGTCGTGGTGTAGCCGTGGTTGAAGACGCGTTCGCGGATTTCTTCGGGGATTCCGACGCCGTTGTCCTCGACGTAGAACCCGGTGCAGTCGTCGAGCGCTCCGATGCGGACGGCGAGCGGGTCGTCGGGCGGCTCCGCGTGCTCGACGGCGTTCCGAAAGAGGTTCTCGAAGAGCCTGAGCAGGCGGCCGTCGTCGCCCTCGACGACGAACAGTTCCCCGCGGACGAGCGTCGTGTCGCCGGTGTCGACGAAGCGCCACGCGTGGTCGACGATGCGGGCGAGGTCGACGGGTTTGGCGTCGACCACGGGCGTCCGCTGGCGAGCGAGGTCGAGAACCTCGTCGACCAGCTCGGACATCCGTTCGACCGCGTTGGCGGCGCGTTCGAGGTGCGCCCGCTCGCCCGACTCAATCCCGAGGTCAAGGTAACCGGTGGCGACCGCGAGCGGGTTTCGGAGGTCGTGGGCGACGATAGAGACGAAATCGTCGAGCCGCTCGTTGGCCGCGGCGAGGTCCGCCTCGCGGTTGCGGAGTTCCTGTTCGCGGACGGTTCCCGAGAGTGCGGTGGCGGCCGTCGAGCCGAAGAGTTCGAGCAGGTCCACGTTCACGTCGAGGAACGCGTCGGCGTCGGTCGAGACGACGAGAAGACCGTGGCTCCCGAGCGGGACGCGGAGGACCGACGCCGCGTCCGACTCGTGGGGAAGGAGTCGGTCATCGACGGCCGCGGAGTCGACTCGGGTGATCGCGTCCGAATCGGAACCGCCCGGGACGGTCTCGATTCGAACCGCCGACTCGAACCCGTCGCCCGTCGAAGCGGCCGGCGACAGCCCCCCGCCGTCGTCGGCGAGCCAGATGGCTGCCTCGGTATCGGGGACGAGTTCGGGGACGGCCTCGACCGCCAGCGCCGCGACCTCCTCGACGCTCTCGGTGAGGATGAGGTCCCTCGTGACCGCCTGTAGCGACCGGAGCCCGTCCTCCAACCGCGCGCGGTCGGTGACGTCGATGGCGACGCCGAGGAGCTTCGACACCTCGCCGTCGTCGTCGAAGACGGGGCGGTACCACACGTCGTAGACCGCGCCGCGGTACTCGATTCGCGTGTCGACCGCCTCGCCCGACAGGCCGCGGGCGATGGCGTCGGTGGCCGCGGGGGTGTCGTCGTACAGGTCGAAGGCGGACCGGCCGACCACCTCGCCGGAGTCGCGGCCGAGCGCCTCCAGACCGGCCCCTTCGGACAAGGTGAACACGCCCTCGGAGTCGAACGCCGAGAGGATGACCGGCAGGTTCTGCAGCAGCGTCTCGAGGCGCTGATTGGTCGATTCGAGGGCCTGGAAGTAGCGCTTCCGCGTCGTCACGTCGCGGAAATAGACCGACAGTCCCGACGGCGAGGGGTACGCCCGGACCTCAAACCAGCCGTCGTGCTGCTCGGCGTAAGTCTCGAACGTCACCGGCTCCTGCGTCCGCATCGCCTCGTGGTACTTCTCATACGGTTCGGTGTCGACGACTGACGGGTAGAGGTCCCAGATGCACTCGCCGAGGTCCGGTTCTCGGATCTCGCTGAAGACGGTTCTCGCGCGGTCGTTGAAGTAAACGAAACGCCAGTCAGTGTCGAGGGCGAAGAAGGCGTCCGTCATGCGTTCGAGCAGTTCGCCCCGCTGGGTGGTGGCGACCTCGCGGTCGGTCACGTCTCGCGGGATGCCGACGACGCCGGTCACCTTCTCACCGTCGGCGGCCGGCGAAAGCAGGAGTTCGAACAACCGCGGGTCGCCCTCGGCGTCGACGAACCGAACGTCGAGGCGCTCGGTGGTGCCCTCGGAGAGGACGCGCGAGACGGCGTTCTGGTACCGCTCGTACTCGTCGGCGGGGAACAGGCCGGCGTCGACGAGCGACTCGAACTGCTCGCCGCGGAGCGACTCGGAGGTTCGCCCCGTTATCGCCTCGATTCGGGGGTTCACGTACTCGACGCGGCAGTCCTCGTCGAGGACGAACGCGCCGTCTTCCATCGCCTCGACGATGACGCGGTGACTCCGTGTGTCGGGACGGGAGTCCCCGATATCGGAGTCCACGAGCGACCGGACCGACTCGACGAGGTCCGCGTGGGAGTCGTCGGCGTCGTCGCGGACCAGATAGTCGTCGACGCCGAGCGAGACGGCACGGGCGGCGAACGCCTCGTCGCCGGCGGCGGCGTAGACGACCACCGGGAACCCGGTGCGAGCGTCGTCGTCGGAGGAGACGAGCGTGTCCAAGTCGGTTCCGTCGGGGAGGGCGGCGGCGACGACGAGACAGGAGACGGGCCGGTCGGCGAGCGCAGAGCGCGCGGCGTCGGCGCTCTCAGCATGCGCGACCGGACGCTCGAAGGCGCCCCGAAGCGCTGAGACGACCGAATCGGAAGCAGCGCCGTCGGCCGCAACGTAGAGAATCTCGCCGGCGGAGGTGCTCCCTGAACTCGGGGGAAACATGTTAGATACGAGATATTCAGAGAGCCAATAATATCTTGCGGGCGAACGGTCGGACTATCGGAAGACGGAAATCGAAACGGTCTGACGGGTGGCTGAGTCAGGGTTCGGCGGGCGACGAGTCGCCACCTACCCCTGACCGACCATCCGCTCTTCGTCGTCCCACTCGCGCTTGCGGAGTTCGTACTTCTGAATCTTTCCGGTCGCGGTCTTGGGAATCTCCTCGACGAACTCGAACTCGCGGATGGCCTTGTAGCCGGCGAGGCGGTCGCGGGTGTACTCGGTCAGTTCCTCGGCGGTGACGCCGGGGTGCTCCACGTCGCCGTTCGCGGGGACGACGAACGCCTTCGGCGTCTCGCCCCATTTCTCGGACGGCGCGGGGATGACCGCCACGTCACCGACGGCGTCGTGGTCGAACAGCGTGTCCTCCAGTTCGACCGAGGAGATGTTCTCTCCGCCGGAGATGATGATGTCCTTCTTGCGGTCCTGAATCGCTATCATGCCGTCCTCGTTGACGACGGCGAGGTCGCCGGTGTGGTACCAGCCTTCGAGGCGATCGTTGAACGCGTCGTGGGTCTCGTCGGGCTTGTTCCAGTACTTCTCCATCACCTGATTGCCCGCGACGACCACCTCGCCGATGGTGGCGTCGTCGCGCGGGACCCGCTCGCCGTCCTCGTCGACGACGCGCAGGTCGGTCCCGAGCGGGGCGACGCCCTGCCGCTGTTTGAGCGAGAAGCGCAGGCCGCCCTCGTTGGGGATGAGACGGTTCGCGTCCGAGGTGGCGATGAGCGGGCCGGTTTCGGTCGCGCCGTAGAGTTGGGTGAACTCCCAGCCGAACTCGGATTCGGTGTGACGAATCGTCGCGCTCGGCGCGGCGCTCCCGGCGGCGGTCACGCGGACCGGGTTGTCGCCGGTGTAAGCCGGGTCTGTTCCTCGGCGTACTCGCGCAGGATGGACAGCACGGTCGGCGCACAGCAGAAGAAGGACACGTCCTCGGTGGCGATGGCGTCGAACACCTGTTCGGCGTCGACCCCGCGGGTGCAGACGTGTTTCGCGCCGCGGCCGGTGACGGCGTAGATGTGGCCCCAGCCGTTGACGTGGAACATCGGGAGCGTCCAGAGATACACGTCGTCGTCCGCGATGTGGTGGTGAATCGTCACCAGTTGGGCGTGGAGCGACTCGGTGCGGTGGGTCCGACAGACGCCCTTCGGGTCGCCGGTCGTCCCCGAGGTGTAGTTGATGGTGATGAGTTCGTCCTCGGACATCTCGGGGCGCTCGTAGTCGTCGGCGTCCGCGTCGTCGAGGAACGCCTCGAAGTCGAGCCAGTCGCCGTCGACGGCGGCGGGGTCGTTCGTCACGAACACCTCGGCGGGCACGTCGTCGCGGACGGCCTCGATTTTGCCCGCGTACTGGTAGTCGGCGTAGACCACGCTCGCGCCGGAGTCCGAAAGCAGGTACTCGTAGTCCTCGGTCGTGAGTCGGTAGTTCAGCGGGACGTGAAGCGCGCCGCACTGCATCGCGCCGAAGGCCGCTTCGAGGTGGTAGTGCGTGTTGGGGTCGAGCACCGCGACCCGGTCGCCCTTCTCGACGCCGCGGGATTGAAGCGCCGCCGAAAACCTGTCCACCCGCTCGCCGAACTGCGCGTAGGTAAAGCGCTCACCGTCGACGCCGACGATGGCCTCGTAATCGCCGTAGTACGTCCGAGCCCGGTCGAGGAAGTCCGTCACGAGTAACTGTTTCTTCATTCATGATAGACCGGGCAGTCGAGCGAACTAAACGCACCACTTCCGGCAACATTTCACAGAATCGACGTGACCACCACAGTATGGCGGGGGCGTCGTCGGCGAGTGGTTTGGAGCCTCCACTGGACGAGGTTCGAACTCCCCTTCGCGCCGCCGAAACGAACACCTTTGAACCGCGCGGCCCTGACTCCCGGCAGATGACGACGCCGACCCTCCTCGTCGCGGGGACCGCGAGCCACGTGGGCAAGAGCACCGTCGCGGCCGGACTCTGTCGCCTGTTCGCCGACCGCGGCCTCTCGGTCGCGCCGTTCAAGGCGCAGAACATGAGCAACAACGCCCGCGCAGTCGCGACCGCCGACGGCGACGGCTTCGGCGAAATCGGCGTCTCGCAGTACGTGCAGGCCCGCGCCGCGCGGGTCGCGCCGACGACCGACCACAACCCGGTCCTGCTCAAGCCCCACGGCGACGGCACCTCGCAACTGGTCGTCCACGGCCGAGCGGTCGGCCTCAACTCCGCGGGCGACTACTACGCGACCCACTGGGAGGACGCCCGCAAGGCGGCAGTCGAATCGCATCGTCGGCTGGCGACCGAGTCGGACGTGGTCGTCGCCGAGGGGGCCGGCTCGATTGCCGAAATAAACCTTCACGACCGCGATTTGGCGAACATCGAGACCGCCCGCTTCGCCGACGCCGACATCCTCATCGCGGCCGACATCGAGCGCGGCGGCGTCTTCGCCAGCCTGCTGGGAACGCTCGAACTGCTCCCCGAAGACGTGCGCGAGCGAGTCGTCGGCGCGGTCATCACGAAGTTCCGCGGCGACCCGAGCCTCCTCGAACCGGGGCTCGACGAAATCGAGGAGCGGACCGGCGTGCCCGTCCTCGGCGTGCTTCCCTACGACGACCCCGGTCTCCCGGAGGAAGACAGCCTCGCGCTCCCCGCGGAAGGCGAGCGCGCCACCGTCGGCGACGACGACGGCGTCGCGGCCGAGCACGCGGTCACTATCGGCGTGCCGCGACTCCCGCGCATCTCGAACGCGACGGACTTCGGCCCGCTGGCCGAGACGCCGGGCGTCCGGGTCGCCTACCTCCCGCTCGACGCGACGCTCGACGGTATCGACGGGGTGGTCCTCCCCGGAAGCAAGAACACGGTCGACGACCTGCTCGCACTTCGAGACGCCGGCTTCGGCGACGAACTCGCGGACTTCGACGGCCCGGTCGTCGGCATCTGCGGCGGCTACCAACTGCTCGGCGAGACCATCGAGAACGCCGATATCGAGGGGACGGCGGCCGGCGAGACGGTCGAGGGGTTCGGTCTGCTGCCGGTAGTCACGCGATTCTCCCGCGACAAGCGGGTCGAACCCGTCTCGGTCGAGTTCGACGGCGCGGGACCGCTGGCCGGCGCGACGGGGGCCGTCGACGGCTACGAGATACACATGGGCGACAGCCGAATCGTCGGCGACGCGACCCCGGTTTCGGGCGACGGCGCGGCGCTCGGGCGGGTCGCGGGGACGTACATTCACGACCTGTTCGCCAACGACTCGCCGCGGAACGCGTTCGTGGACGCCGTGTACGAGTCGGCCGGGCGCGACCGACCGACGGCGGGAGCGTCGGGGGCGACAGGCGGGATGGGAAGGGCCGAAGGGGACGCGGACGCCGGCGCGTCGGGCGACCCCTACGACCGCGCCGCCGCGCTCGTCGCCGACAACCTCGACGTTGCGGCGCTCTGCGATGCGCTCGGGCTAGAGTAAGGGGAGTCGCGGAGGGGAGTCACCACATCGGCGACCGGTCGCCAGCGAGCCCGGTAACACGTCTGTAACCACCTGACACCACCGTCAGCGAGCGTTTAACACCCGATAGGCGCTACACACGTTCGTCGGAGCACCCACCGAACTCCACCACCACACTCACACATGTCTCAACAGAAATCCGACTACGCAGACGACGCCGACATCGACGCAGAACTCGACCAACTCCCCGACGACGAGACCGTCGAAGCGACCGTCGAGAACCTCGAAGCGAGCGGGTTCGACGTCGTCGTCGTCGACACGGCCGACGAGGCGCTCGAAACCCTGCAGTCGCACATCCCCGCCGGCGTCTCCGTGATGAACGGCCACTCGACCACCCTCGAAGAAATCGGGTTCGACGACTATCTGAGCGAGGGCGACCACGAGTGGGAGAGCCTGCCGGACCAGATTTGGAGCATCGACGACGACGCGGAGCGACAGGCCGCCCGCCGCGACTCCCAGACCGCCGACTACTTCCTCGGCGGCATCAACGCCATCTCGCAGACGGGCGACCTCGTCGCCGCGGACCTCTCCGGGAGCCGCATCGGCGCGTACCCCTTCGCCGCCAGCAACGTCGTCATCGTCAGCGGCGTCAACAAAATCGTGCCGACGCTCGACGACGCGCTCGACCGCCTCGAATCCGTCGCGTACCCCCTCGAAAACGAGCGCGCGAAGGAGGCCTACGGCGTCGAATCGATGATTGCGAAGCAGCTCATCTTCCGGCAGGAAGTCGAAGAGGGCCGCACCACCGTCGTCCTCATTCGCGAGCAACTGGGCTACTAAGTCCGACTCGCCGTTCTCTCGACACGTTCCCACGCTCCTCCGGGGAGCTTCCTGCGCCCGGACAATCCATCACCACCACCGCACCGGGCATCCCACCACCGTTCCCCCGGGATTCACCGTTTTGCAGTCCCGCGTCGTGAGCCGCGTCTGTTGCCGGCGAAACGCCGGCTCGAACTGAATAGTTCTCGTGGCTCTGTTGAAATCCTTAGACGTTGATAGAATCCGCGTGACACAGACAGAGGGTGAGTTCAGCAGGTAGCAACCCGCCGAAATTGATTTAGTAAGACGTACGTAATACTAACGTATGTCTGAAGCAACTACGGGGTCAAACGGTGATGACGAGATTGTCACGGTGAATTTCAAAGTCACACAGTCGTTTCTCGACGAAATAGACGGCACATGGCAGGGACGTGGGTTCAACAGTCGAAGTGAATTCATCCGCTACACCCTCCGAGACGCGACCGAATTCCCGACGTTTGACCGCGATGAACTCATCGCGCTCCTCCAAGCAGAGGAGGACATCCGTGAGGGACGGACGATGAGTGCCGATGAAGCCCGCGAGCAGTTCGGAACGGACAGCGATGAGTGAGGAGGACTGGACGTGGGAACTCACATCAACAGCACAGGACGACCTTTCAGCCCTTTCTCCTCCTGAGCAAGAGCGGATACTGAACAAGCTCGACGAGATCGCTGACTCGCCGTGGCGAGATCCACCGGACTATGGCGAACCACTCCAGAACAGTCCGCACAAGAAGGTACGCATCGGTGAGTTCCGATTAGCCGTGACCTTCCGTCAATCCGAACAGCGGATGGTCGTCGCTCGAATCAAGCGTCGTGGTGGAGCATACACTGCCGACGACGATTGACACTCTTTACTGCAGGCGATCTTTGACCGACTCGCGCGCTGTATTCAGCACGGCCTCAACAAACTATCAGTGACTAAGGATTTCAACAGAGCCGTTCTCGGGAGTGTCACGGACCCCGATATATCGAACCGGAGAAATGTTCTTACGACTGGAGCCGAATCGTCGGATATGCCCGAATCCGCGTACCTGCTCGATTCGTTCGACGAAGAGGACTGCACCTACTGCGACGGCGACCTCGTGACGGGGAGCTACAAAGACAACGACGCCATCGTCTGCGACGACTGCGGGACGCCGGCGGTCCAGCTCTGGTAAGCGCCTGAGCGGGCCGAGCGGGTCGGACAAACACCCGCCAGCGCCGGGTGGCGAGAGAAGCGGCCGGTGAAAGCCGGTCGGCTCAGTTCTCAGTTCCCGTTGATGATGTCGGCGACGCGCTCGCGGTCGAACAGTTGTTCGTCTTCGGGAATCTCGGGATACGCACCACCGGTGTACTCCGGCCACGCGCCGAAGCGGTCGGGGTAGAGCTGCTTGGCCGTCATCTCGGTCTGGAACAGGTTCATAATCGGCCCCTGTACCGGCGTGCCCGAGGGGAAGACGCGGTCGTTCCGGACCGCGCTGAGTTCGCTCCCGATGGGGTGGTCTTCGAGGGTCTCGCGAGTCGACGCCACGTCGTAGTACGAGTCGATACCGTAGCTGTGGAGCAACACGTCGGGGTCGATTTCCAGCATCGTCTCGAAGTCGTAGGAGGTCTCGAACGTCACGTCGCCGGCCGCGAAGGCGTCGGTGACACCGAGCGGGCGGATGTGCGAGGTCGCGAAGCCGGGTGCGTTGATTTTCGTCGGGTAGAACGTCTCGTCCATGTAGATGACGACACCGACGGTCGGCCGCTCCGACTCGGGCGGGAGGTCCGACTGAATCGTGTCGAGGAGGTCGCTGTGGACCGCTTCGAGCGCCGCGAAGCGGTCTTCCTCCTGGAACACCTGCCCGACGTTCTCCACGATTTCCCAGAGCGTGTAGTACTCGTAGTCGGCGGCGTACGGCTCTGGCGGCTGGGCGTGCGTACGGCTGTAAGCGTTGCCGAACCACGGGCCGACCTGCTCGCGAATCTCCTCGACATCCGACTGGTCCCAGCCGTCGAAGCTGGCCACGAGCGCCGGGTCGACGAGGTGAAGGTCGGAGTCCAGTTCGTAGACGAGTTCCTTGTCGATGTTGACGTTTCCAGACCCGGAGTTGAGTTGCGCGAGGTCGCTCCGGTCGAACGAGACCCCGTCGAGGCGCTCGTAGTAGGCGTCGAGCGTCCGGCCGCCGGCGTCGCTGTCGAAGCCGAGAGAGTTCACCGCGTCGCCGTGGCCGAAGGCGACCGCCGCGTCGGCGTAGACGAGGTTGTACACCATCACGTCTTCCGGGACCGACTCGAACGTCACGTCGCCCGCCGGCGACATCGAGACCGTGTAGCCGGCCTGTTCAGCCTCCGTCTCTGCCTCGGGAGACGCTTCGGTCGTGGCCGCCGTCGCTGCGGCCGTTTCGGTCGCGTCCGTCGATGAGTCCGCGTCGTTCTGCCCGGCACAGCCGGCCAGCAAACCGCCCGCGAGAAGCGCGCCGCCGCCCTTGAGGTACGCTCGGCGCGTGCGCGTCGCCTGGTCGACGAGGTCTTGGTCCATGGTTTTAGCCACTCCCAGACGGATAAGTCCGTTTCGGAATTTCGGCGCGCCTAAATCGGTACGCCTATATGTATTAGGTGGGCCTAAAAATACGATGGCAGACAGCGACGGACCAACTCGCAGGAAGTTCTTGACCTACGGCGGTTCGGTTGCCGCCGGCGGACTACTCGCCGGCTGTACCGGTTCGTCCGAGTCGGACGCGACCACGACCAGTGCGACCGCGACGGAGACCGCCGCGGCCGAATCGACGGCGACCGAGTCGACCACGGAACCGGCGGCGGAGACCGACTCATACACGGTGTCGATGGCCCCGATGGGAGAGGTGACCTTCGAGCGCGTTCCCGAGCGCATCTTCACGCGGCTGACCCACCACGCGGGGATGGCGTTCGCGCTCGGCCACGGCGACGCCGTCAACTCGATGCACGCACCGGACTACTACGACGCGCTGTGGAACCAGTTCACGCCGCGGCTCCCCGGCGTCGAACTCGACTGGACCGGGCTGTACTCGTCGTGGGAACCGTCGAAAGAGCGGCTCTACGAACTCGACAGCGACGTACACCTCGCCGACCCCGCCAGCGTCTCCGCGCTCGGCAGTTGGAGTCAGACCGACCTCGACGAGATCGAGGAGAACGTCGGCCCGTGGTTCGGCAACACGTTCAGTGCGCGACACCGAGCGCCGCCGACCGAGTGGACTGACGCCTACGAGTACTACGGCCTCTGGGAGATATTCGCCAAGGTCGCGCAGGTGCTGCAGGAGGAAGCGAAGTACGAGGCGCTCACGGCGGTCTGCGAGGAACTCCTCGCGGCGATTGCAGCGGATCTCCCCGCTGAGGACGACCGCCCGACCGCCGTGCTCCTCGGCCCGAGCGACCTGGAGTCAATCTACGCGTACAACCTGAGCACGCCCGGCTTCCTGACCGCCCACACTCGCCCGCTGAAGCCGGTCAGCGCGTTCGGCGACGACGTGGAGTCCGGCTCGACCGTCGACTTCGAGACGCTCCTCGAAGCCGACCCCGACGTGATTCTCACGCTCGGCGGGATGCACCCGAACACGAGCATGCCCGACATTCGGACGGGCTTCCAGGACGACCCCGTCGGAGCCGAAATCGCAGCGGTGCAGAACGACCGCATCTACGCGCAGGGCGGCCGCTACCAGGGACCGATACTCAATCTGTTCCAGACCGAGATGACCGCCAAACAGCTCTACCCCGACCAGTTCGGCGCGTGGCCGGAGTACACTGGTGGTGCGTACCCCGAGATCCCCGAGGAGGAACAGCTGTTCGACCGGCAGCGCGTCGCCGACATCATCAACGGGAACCTCTGAGTCGGCGACCGGCGGTGCCGGTAGCACCGTCAGCATCGGCGACGCGGTCGCGGTGGGTGTTTTTTGCAGTCGGGGACGACGGTCGCCCGTCGGTCTCGGATTCGACGCCCGCAGTTCCGTCCGATAAAGACGAGAGCGCGCCCGCTCAGCCGGAGCGCCCGGCGTCCGCGATAGCCGCGCGAATCGCGCCGAACCGGACGAGGTCGGCCGCGGTCTCCAGTTCGCCGTCGAGTCGGCGGTCCTCGTCGAGGGGCGGAACCACGGACCGAATCGCGTCGCGGACGGCCCCCGTTCCGGCCCCGAGTTCGAGGTCCTCGTCGAGGAACTCCGCCGCCTGCGACCCACAGAGGAGTTCGACGCCGACGATGGTCGCGACGTTCTCGGCGACCGTGCGGGCGTTGAGGGCGCTCTGGCCGCTCATGCTCACGTGGTCTTCCTGCCCGCCGCTGACGGGCGTCGAATCGATGGAGGGGCGACCGAGCGACCGGCACTCGTTGAGCAGCGCCGCGGCGGTGTACTGCGCAATCATGTAGCCGGAGCGGAGCCCGCTGCGCTCGGTTAGGAACGGCGGGAGGTACGATTCCTGTACGTCCGGGTTGAGCATCCGGTCGGTCCGGCGCTCGGAGATGGCCGCGAGTTCGGTCAGCGCGCCGGCGGCGTAGTCGAGACGGAGCGCCAGCGGTTCGCCGTGGAAGTTGCCGGCGGAGACGACGGCGGCCACGTCGGTTCCGGGCGCGCGCTCGTCAACCGCGCCGGCCGGGAAGACGAGCGGGTTGTCGGTGACGCTGTTGAGTTCGACCTCGACGGCCTCGCGGAGGTGCGAGACGGCGTCTCTGACCGCGCCGTGGACCTGCGGGAGACAGCGAATCGAGTAGGCGTCCTGCACGCGCTCGCAGTCCTTGTGCGATTCGAGAACGGTCGAACCGGCGGTGAGCCGGCGAATCGCGGCCGCGCTCTCCTGCTGACCGGGATGGGGACGAACGTCGTGGATGGCTGGGTCGCAGTTCGCCGTGGTTCCCATCGTGACTTCGGTCGCGAGCGCGCCAGCGGCGTCGGCCGCTTCGACGGTTCGCTCGGCGTCGACGACGAACAGCGCGGCGAGGCCGACCGTGAGTTGCGTCCCGTTGATGAGCGCAAGCCCTTCCTTGGAGGCGAGCGTCACCGACTCCAAACCGACCGCTTGCAGGGCGTCGTCGCCCGACAGTCGGTCGCCGTCGACGCGGGCTTCGCCCTCGCCGATGAGGACGAGCGCCATGTGCGCGAGAGGCGCGAGGTCGCCGCTCGCACCGAGGCTCCCGCGGGAGCGGACGACCGGCTGGACGCCCTCGTTGAGCATCGAGACGAGCAGGTCGACCACCGAGGGCCGGATGCCCGAAAAGCCCTTGGCGAGCGTGTTGGCCCGGCTGACCATCATCGACCGGACCTCCTCGCGGGTGAGTTCGCGGCCCGCGCCGGCGGCGTGGCTGCGGACGAGGTTCGTCTGGAGGCGCTCGATGTCCTCGCGGTCGATATGCGTCTCCACGAGGTGGCCGAAGCCAGTGTTGACGCCGTACACCGGTTCGCCGGAGTCGAGGACGGACTCGACGCGCTCGCGCGACTCGCGCATCCGCTCGCGCGACTCGGCGGCGAGTTCGACCGGGGCGTCGTGGCGGGCGACGGCGGCCACGTCTTCCGGCGTCAGCGACGCGCCGTCGAGGACGACCGACTCGGGGAGGCGTGAACGGTCACTCATGGACGACCACCCCCGATTTCAGCACGGTCGAAACGGGGTTCGTGTCGAACCGGTACGAGAGGTGTGACGCGGTCGGCACGTCGAGCACGACGGCGTCGGCGGGAGCCCCGGCGCGGAGCGTGCCCGTGCCGTCGTCGCGGTCGAGTGCGCCCGCGGCGGCGCTCGTGACGCCCCGAATCGCCTCGTGTGGAGTCATTCGCATGCCGACGCTGGCGAGCGTGGCGACGAATCCCATGCTTCGGGAGAAGCAGTTCGGGTTGAAATCGGTGGCGAGCGCGACCTCGTGGCCCGCGTCGAGGAAGGCGCGAGCGTCGGCGTAGTCGGCTCCGAGACCGAACGCCGTACCGGGAAGCATCACGGGAGTAACGCCGGCTTCGACGAGCGCGTCTCGGCCCGCGTCGTCGGTGTGGAGCAGGTGGTCCGCGCTGGCCGCGCCGACCGCGGCCGCCACGTCGGTGCCGCCGATGGCGGCGAACTCGTCGGCGTGAATCTTCGGCGCGAGGCCGTGGTCGCGGCCCGCCTCCAGAATCCGACGGGACTGCTCGGCGGTGAACACGCCGCGCTCGCAGAACACGTCGCAGAACTCCGCGATGCCCTGTTCGGCGACCGCCGGGAGTTGGTCGGCCACGACCGACTTGGTGTACTCCTCGGTGTCCACACCGCGCGGGACGGCGTGCGCGCCCATGAACGTCGGAATCACGTCTACCGGGTGGTTCGAACCGGCCGCGTCGATGGCCGAAAGCATCCGCAGTTCGGTCTCGGTGTCGAGGCCGTAGCCGCTCTTCACCTCGACTGTCGTCGTCCCGTGGGCGAGCATCGCGTCGAGGTGTTCCGTGAGGTTCGCCACCAACTCGGCGTCGGAGGCCTCGCGGACCGCGTCGACGGTGCGGAGGATACCGCCGCCGTCGGCGAGAATCTCCTCGTAGGTCGCGCCGCGGAGCTTCGCCACGAACTCGTCGGAGCGGTCGCCCGCGAACAGCGCGTGGGTGTGCGGGTCGACGAAGCCCGGCAGGACCGTCTTGCCGGTCGCGTCGATGGCCGTCTCGGCGTCTTCGGCCGGGTAGTCCGCGAGCACCTCGTCTGTGGGGCCGACGGCGACTACCTCGCCGTCGAGCGCGGCGAACGCGGCGTCTTCGAGGACGACGACGCCGGTTCCCTCGTCGGGGCCGACGACCAGTTCGGCCGCATCGTGGACGACTGTGAGGCCGGCCGTGGAACCCGCGTCAGTCACGCGACATCACCCCCGCGAGGAAGTGGGCGACCGCACGGGCGGCCGCGCTGACGGTTCGGCCGTCCTCGTCGTCCAGCGGCGGCGCGCACTCCACGACCTCGAAGCGACGACGCGGGGTCGGCCGCGACGCGGCGGAGCATCGAGAACAGTTCGCGGTGGTGACGCGCCGGGG
>NZ_JAMYJY010000044.1:0-27483 GCF_024136985.1 Haloferax sp. AB510 | reverse complement strand
CTCGACGACCGCGCGAGCGACGACGCGCTCGGAGGTGCCGATGGCGATAACTGACGACGTGCTCGTCATCGGCGGCGGCATCGCCGCCTGCACGGCCGCGCTCTCGGCGGCGGAGACGGGCGCTCGCGTGCGCCTGCTCGCCCACAAGAAGAGCACGCTCCGACAGGCCAGCGGCCTCGTCGACGTGCTCGGTTACGCCGGCGGCGACGGTCCACTCTCGGACCCCTACGCCGGTCTCGACGCGCTCCCGGAGGGCCACCCCTACCACATCGTCGGCGAGGACGGCGTTCGCGCCGGCCTCCGCATCTTCGACGAGGCGGTCGGCGACGCCTACCGAGGCGGTCACACGGACTCGAACGCGCTCGTGATGACCCACGGCGGCGCGGTGAAACCGACCGCTCGGTACCCCGAGTCGGTCGCGCCCGGTCTCGCCAGCACCTCCGGCGACATGCTTCTGGTCGGCTTCGCGGGCCTCACGGACTTCGATGCGCCCGTCGCGGCCGACCACCTGACGGCCGCCGGCGTGCCGTTTTCGGCCCGCGGCGTCACCGTGGAGTTCCCCAAGCGGTTCCGCGCCGACGCGAAGGTGACCCGGTTCGCCAAGGCGCTCGACCGCGACGAGGACGTGAACGGCGGCACGGTCCGTTCCGTCCTCGCCGACACCGTCGCCGAGGAACTGGACGGCGAATCGCGCGTCGGCTTCCCGGCGATGCTCGGCGACGACCACGACGAGGAGGTCCGCGCGGAGCTCTCGGACCGCCTCGGCGTCTCCGTCTTCGAGGTGCCGACCGGGCCGCCGAGCCTGCTCGGGCTCAAGCTCGAAGACATGCTGTTCGACGCGCTCGACGAGGCGGGCGTCCGCATCTCGGCGGGTAACCCGGCGGTTGACTTCGAGGCCGACGACGGCCGCGTCGAGACCGTCATCGTCGACCAGAAGAGCCGACCGACGCCCTACTCGGCCGACCAAGTCGTCCTCGCGACGGGCGGCCTCGTCGGCAAGGGCCTCGACTCCGACCGAGAATCGGTCACAGAGCCCGTCTTCGGCTGTCACGTCCCGCATCCCGAGGACCGCTACGACTGGTCCGAGCCCGAGGCGTTCGGCGACCACGCGTTCGCGCGCTTCGGCGTCGTCCCCGACGACGAACTCCGGCCGACCGACGAAGACGGCGAACCGCACTTCGAGAACCTGCGCGCCGCGGGCGGCGTTGTCGGCGGTGCCGACGTGGCGCGCGAGAAATCCGCGAGCGGCGTCTCCTTGGCGACGGGTGCCGTCGCCGGCCGACTCGCGGGCGAGGAGGCAACCAGATGAGTGACGCAGAATCCCCAGGCAACCCGACTTTGACCCCCGACGCACAGACAGACGACTTCGAGGCCGTCGAGGTGTTCCCCGACAGCACCGACATGGACCTCCGTCCCGGTGCGGACAACTGTTACAAGTGCACCGCCTGCGACGTGTCCTGCCCGGTCGCGGAAGTCGACGACGAGTTCCCCGGGCCGAAGTTCCAAGGGCCGGAGCAGTGGCGGCTCAAGCGCAAGGAAGACGAGGCCGTCGACGACTCAATCATGTCGTGTTCGAACTGCATGCGCTGTGACGACGCCTGTCCCTCGGGCGTCCCGCTCAGCCAGATGCACAACACGGCCCGCGGCGAGTACGTCGACGAGGAGATGGACAAGCTCTCACGGGAGTACATCCGCAACCGCATCCTCGCCAACTACGGCACGCTCGCCCAGTTGGGCAGCATGTTCCCGCGGCTGGCGAACGCCGTCATGGGCAACTCGGTCGTCCAGCGGATAAACGAGAAGGTGCTCGGCATCACGGCCGAGCGCGACTTCCCCGAGTTCGCCACCCAGACGTTCCGCGAGTGGTGGAACGAACGCGGCGGCCCGCAGGTCCGCTCCGAGGAGAAACGCGTCGCCTACTTCCACGGCTGTTACTCCAACTACAACACGCCCGAGGTGGGCAAGGCGATGGTCCGCCTCTTCGAGTCGTTCGGCTACGAGGTCGTCGTCCCCAAACAGCGCTGTTCGGGGACGCCGATGTTCGCAAACGGCATGCTCGACGACGCAAAGCGCGCCGCCGGCATCAACGTCGAGAACTTCGCGGGGCTCATCCCCGAGGGCTACGACATCATCGCGTCGTGTACCTCCTGTTCGATGTCGCTCCGTCAGGAGTACCCCGAACTGTTCGATATCGACGGCATCGAGGACCTCTCGGCGCACACCTACGAGGCGCTGGAGTACCTCCGCATCCACGAGGACCTCGAAAGCGCGGTTCGCGAGGCCTCGGTCGAGGACCAATCGTTCGCGTACCACGCGCCGTGCCACGGCCGCAATCAGGGGCTCGACCGACAGGCGGTCGAGCTGTTCCGCCAGCTCGACGGCGTCGAAATCGAGGACGTTGGCGATTCTTGTTCCGGTATCTCCGGCACCTACGGCTGGAAAGAAGAGAAGTACGACAAGTCGATGCAGATCGGCGCGGACATGTTCGACCACATGGAGCACGCCCAGGGGAACGTCGGCATGACCGAGTGTCCAACCTGCTCGATGCAGATGGAACACGGTACTGGGTACGACATCAAACACCCGCTCCAGCTCCTCGAAGAGGCGCTGGTCTGACGCGCGCACGGCTGACGAACGCCATCGTTCGAGCGCCGGACCACTCGAACGGCGTCGCGCTCGGCGCGCGCGCCGATTCGACGGCGACTTTCCGGTGATTGTTGCTCATTAATCGCCGTATTTTGCCGCTATCGGACCGATCGAGATGTTATATCCGACAGTATCTGTCCTTGATTAAAAGTGCCGAAAAAGTGTCCGTGTGAAATAAGAAACCGAGTATTTCGGCATTAGAAGCGCCATAATCCGTAATTGGCCCTCACAATATACGAGGCAGTAGTAAAGAAACATTTATCATATAATTTGTACACGTTTGTAGTGGTAGGACTCTCACACCGAGGGTTCGTATCGAGGTTGGTTAGAAATGTCAGGAGAAACTTACGTCGGTGCCATCGACCAAGGTACCACAGGCACGCGGTTCATGGTGTTCGACCACGACGGCAAGGTGGTCGCCAACGCCTACGAGAAGCACGAACAGATCTACCCGGAGCCCGGTTGGGTCGAACACGACGCAAACGAGATTTGGGAGAACACGAAGGAGGTCATCGACGCGGCGCTCTCGAGCGCCGGCCTCGACGCCGAACAGTTGGAAGCCATCGGTATCACGAACCAGCGCGAGACGACGCTCATCTGGGACCGTGAGACCGGACAGCCGATTCACAACGCAATCGTCTGGCAGGACCGTCGGACGACCGACCGCATCGAGACGCTCGAGGCGGACGGCAAGACCGACGACGTGCGCGCGAAGACGGGCCTCGAACCCGACGCGTACTTCTCCGCGACGAAAGCCGAGTGGCTGCTGGACAACTCCGACCCCATCAAGCTCCAGCGCTCCCGGCCCGAAGACATCCGAGACCGCGCCGCCGACGGCGAACTCGCCTTCGGGACCATCGACACGTGGCTCATCTACAATCTGACGGGGAACCACATCACGGACGTGACGAACGCGTCGCGGACCATGCTGTTCAACATCCACGACATGGAGTGGGACGACGAACTCCTCGACGAGTTCAACGTCCCGCGCGAACTCCTCCCCGAGGTCCGCCCGTCGTCCGACGACGACCACTACGGCGAGACCGACGCGGACGGCTTCCTCGGCGCGGAAGTCCCCGTCGCCGGCGCGCTCGGCGACCAGCAGGCCGCGCTGTTCGGCCAGACCTGTTTCGACGCCGGCGACGCCAAGAACACCTACGGTACCGGCTCGTTCATGCTGATGAACACCGGCGACGAGGCCGTCATGTCCGAACACGGCCTCCTCACCACCGTCGGCTTCCAGCGCACCGGTGAGCCGGTCCAGTACGCCCTCGAAGGCTCCATCTTCATCACCGGCGCGGCAATCGAGTGGCTCGAAGACATGACGCTCATCGACAACGCCGGCGAGTCCGAGAAGCTCGCTCGGTCGGTCGAGTCCACCGACGGCGTCTACTTCGTCCCCGCGTTCACGGGCCTCGGTGCGCCCCACTGGGACCAGCGCGCCCGCGGTACCATCGTCGGCATGACCCGCGGCACCCGCCGCGAGCACATCGTCCGCGCGACGCTCGAATCCATCGCGTTCCAGACGCGCGACGTCGCCGAAGCGATGCAGTCCGACAGCGACATCGACCTCTCCAGTCTCCGCGTCGACGGCGGCGCGGTCAAGAACAACTTCCTCTGCCAGCTCCAGTCGAACATCCTCGACACGGAAATCGTCCGCCCGCAGGTCGACGAGACGACCGCGCTGGGCGCGGCCTACGCCGCCGGCCTCGCCGTCGGCTACTGGGAGACGCTCGACGAACTCCGCGAGAACTGGCAGGTCGACCGCGAGTTCGCCCCGAAAGACCCACAGAACGTCGAAGCACGCTACGGCCGCTGGAAGGAGGCCGTCGACCGCTCGCTCGACTGGGCACGGGAGGAGTAACTCGTGTTCGAAGCATTCGCACTCCAGATTCCGGTCATCGGCGTCAGCGCCGAACGGTTCGTCGTCCTCCTGCTCGCGGCGTTCGCGGGCGGGATGTTCGGTGCGGCCATCGGCGCGCTGCCGTCGTTCATCTTCACCGGCTTCGTCGTGCTGCTCGGCGAGACGGCGGGCGTCGTCATCCGACAGTTGGAAGGTGCCGACCTCGTCACCGCTGGCGAACTCGGCACGGGCATCACCGGTAGTATCGGGTTCGGCCCCTTCGTCGGCCCGCACATCGCCTTCGCCGGCGGTGTCGCCGCCAGCGCCTACGCGGGCAAGCGGTACGCCGACATGAATCCCAGCGAGGGCGGCTACCACTTCGGTAAGGACATCACGTACGCCTTCGGTACGCAGCCCGACATCCTCGCCGTCGGTGGCCTGTTCGGCGTCCTCGGGCTCCTCATCTCCCGCGTCGCGGGGGGTATCGGCCTCCCGCTCGACAGCGTTGCGCTGTCCGTCATGACGACGGCGTTCATCGCGCGCATCGCCTTCGGCTACCCGCTCATCGGCTCGCCCGCCGGCAGCGGCCTCCTCGACATGTCGCCGTTCGAGAAGGGAACGATGCGCGGCGACGGGAGCGGACGGCCCGCGACCGAACCGTGGCTCCCCCACCAGTACAAATGGGTCAACATCGTTGTCATCGGCCTCGGAGCCGGTATCCTCGGCGGCTGGACGTGGCTCATTACGGAGAGCTTCTTCCTCGCCTACGGTATCTCCGCGGCCAGCCTGCTGTTCTTGAACCTCGGCGTCGAGAAGATACCCGTCACCCACCACATCACCCTCGGTGGGTCGGCGTTCGGAGCCGTCGCCGCGCCGATGGTCGGCGGGAGCGAACCGCTCATCATCGTCGCCGCCGCGTTCGGTGGACTCATCGGAGCGCTTCTCGGTGAAGTCACCCAGCGTATCGCCTACGCACACTCCGGGACCCACGTGGACCCGCCGGCGATGTCGATTACCATCTACTCGCTGCTCATCGGCGTGCTGTTCCTGCTCGGGGCGATCCCCAACGCGGCGTACCTCGGGCTCTAACCGCCCGAACGCCTCCGGCCCCGCACACGTCGTTCACGATTTTTCTGCGCCGCGTTCCGCAACCGGTAGCGATAACGCTCCGCAGTCGATATCCGACGTATGGAACGCATCGTCGCCGTCGTCCCGAAAGACGGCCTGCACGCTCGTCCCGCCTCCCAGTTCGTCGAGACCGCGAACTCCTTCGACGCCGACATCCAACTCGGCCGCGCCGACGAGGACGACCTCGTCCCCGCCGCCAGCATGCTCGCCGTCACCGGCCTCGGCGTCGGCCACGGCGAGGAGATTCGCCTCGTCGCCGAGGGCGACGACGCGGAGGCCGCGCTCGACGCGCTCGAAGCAGTGCTCTCGACGCCCGAAGCCGGCGACGAAGAGTAAAACGAAACAGAACAAAAGCAGGAACTGCGGGCCGCCGCGTCGCGCGGCGATCTCTTTTCTGATCGGATCGATGGCTCGGAAACCGGGTCGACCGCCGACCGGTCAGTTCAGCTTCCGGTAGTCGCGGGCGTCCTCGGCGCGCTCGACGACCGAGTCGAGCGTCGCCTTCTTGCTCGTCGTCTCGACGGCCGCGTTGAGCGTCCCCTCCAGAATCGGCGCGTCCGCGATGACGGCCTCGGAGTCCATCGCCATCTCGATGGCGAGTTCCGCGTTCATCACGGCGCTGCCGAGGTCGACGAGGACGACGACGCCGTCGCCGTCGTCCGCCTCCTCGATGCCCTCTCGGATGCGGTCCGGCGAGGTGCCGATGCCGTCTTCGTCGCCGCCGGCGGGAACGATGCGGGCGTTGCCGCCGCCCATCTGCGCGGCGACCTCAGCGATTCCCTCTGCCGCCTTCGCGCTGTGCGAGACGACGACGAGGCCGATCATTCGTCTCTCCCGACGGCGTCTTCGGCCCGGGCGTCGCGGTCGATCTCACCGTCGAGGTATTCTTCGGCCGTTTCCAGTAGTTCTTCGAGGATGAACAGCGTGCTCGTCGCGCCGGGGTCCTGATGGCCGACAGAGCGCCAGTCGAGGAACGATGCGCGGCCCTTCATCGCCTTGATGGGGACGGTGAATGCGACACCCCGCTCGGCCGCGTCGACGGCCTTGGCGAGGGCTTCGAGCGGCGGGAGGTCGTCCTGCTCGACTGACTTCTTGTAGGTGTGGACGGCGGGGACGAGCGCGTCGACCATCGTCTTCGCGCCGACCTGCGCACCGCCGCGGTCCTTGACCTTGTTGAGGTACGCCTCCGCGAACGCCACCGAAGTCTCGGCGGTGATGCCGTCTTCGAGTTCCTGACTGGCGAACATGATAGAGCCGCCGTAGAGGGGCCCGGAAGCCCCGCCGACGTTCGAGATGAGCGTCGTCCCGACGTTCTTGACGACCTCGTTCGGCTCCATCTCGGCGAACTCCTCGCGCTTGTCGGCGGCCTTGCCGAAGCCGCGTTCCATGTTCGCGCCGTGGTCGGCGTCGCCGATGGCGGAGTCGAGGTCCGTGAGATACTCCTTCTCCTCGGCGAGGCGCTCGGCGACGTTGTCGAGCGCGTCCAGCACCGCTTCGCGTTGTGTCTCTGCGTCAGCCATGGCTGTCCTTCGTCGGCCTGTCGTTAATCCCTTGTCCCGCGGGACTGTTCTGCCGCGAAAAATCGGTGGACACGTCGGGAGCCGACCCGAGAGCGCTCGGTGGGCGTCGCCGCTTACTCGGTGACGGTCAGGCCGGGCGTCTCCGCGGGCGCACCGAGCAGTTCCTTCAGTTCGTCGTCGACGCGGAGCACGGAGACCGAACAGCCCATCATGTCGAGCGAGGTCATGTAGTCGCCGACCCACGCGTCCCACGTCTCGATGCCCCGGTCGCCGAGGATGGACTGGAGCTTGCGGTTGACGATGTACAGCTCCGAAAGCGGCGTGCCGCCCATGCCGTTGACCATCGTCACGACCTCCTCGCCCTCGTCGAGTTCGAGGTCGTCGAGGACGTTCTCGGTCAGGTGTTCGGTTATCTCGTCGGCGCTCATGACGTCGGCGCGCTCGGTGCCCGGCTCGCCGTGGATGCCGATGCCGAGTTCGATTTCGTCCTCGCCGAGGTCGAACGTCGGTTCGCCCTTCTCCGGGGTGACACAGGAGGTGAGCGCCATCCCCATCGTCCGCACGTTGTCGACGACCTTCTCTGCGACCGCTGTGACCTCGCCGAGGTCCCCGCCCGCGGCGGCCTTCGCGCCGGCGCACTTGTGGACGAAGATGGTGCCCGCGACGCCGCGACGGCCCGACGTGTACAGCGAGTCCTCGACGGCCACGTCGTCGTTGACGACGACCTGCTCGACCTCGACGCCTTCCATGGCGGCCATCTCGGCGGCGGTGTCGAAGTTCATCACGTCGCCCTCGTAGTTCTTGACGACGCAGAGGACGCCCTCGCCCGCGTCCGTGGCCTGAATCATCTCGTTCAACTGGTCGGCAGTCGGCGAGGTGAACACCTCACCCGCCGCCGCGCCGTCGAGCATCCCCTCGCCGAGATAGCCCGCGTGCGTCGGCTCGTGACCCGACCCGCCGCCGGAGACAACCGCGACCTTCCCCTCGACCGGCGCGTCGTCGCGGACGAGGACGTTCGTGCCGTCGAGCCGGCGCAGTTCGGGGTGCGCCGCGACCATCCCGTCGAGCATCTCGTCTACGACCGCTCCGGGTTCGTTGATGAGTTTCTTCATGACTCACCGTCCATCACGTTCGATAAGGTCAAAAGTGTTGGTCAGCCGGAAGTCGAAGCCGGCGTCGTCTGCGAAAAATCGGGTCACATCACCCCCGATTTCACGGGGGTCGATGGCGGCCGAGTATCGGTCGGCGTGCCAACCGACGCGCCGACCAGCGGTTGGGGGGCGCGAGCCGTCTCAGTCGAGTTGCGTGACCGCGATGGTCACCGACACGTCCTCGACGTCCCACGTCTCGACCGTCTCGCCCTCGGCGCTTCCGAGGTCGAACTCGCGGGCGCGGACCTCCTCGGCGATGAGGTCGCTGTTCTCCTCGACGAAGCCGGCGACGCGCTCGTCGTCGACCGCGAGCGACACGTCGATTTCGGCCTCGACGTCGAGGTCGAGCTGTTTGCGCATCTCTTGGATGCGGCGGATGACGTCGCGGGCGTAGCCCTCGGATTCGATGTCGTCGGTGAGTTCGGTGTCGACGTAAACCGTGCCGCCCTCGAAGTCGGCTCCGGTGACGTGTTCCGGGGGCTCCGCGCGGTACGAGACCATCTCGTCGGTGAGGTCGTACGTCTCGCCGTCGACTTCGACGCCGGACTCGACTTCGGCGCGCGAGAGGCCTTCGACGGCCTCCATGATTTTCTGGGCGTCAGCGCCGAACTCCGGCCCGATGACGCTCATCTGCGGCTCTGCGGTCTCGACGAGTTCGTCGAAGACCTCGACGACCTGCACGTCGCGGGTGTTCACGCGCTCCGCGAGGAGGTCCGAGAGGGCTTCGACCGCGTCGGCGACCTCGGCGTCTTCGGACTCGACAACGATGCGCGAGACGGGCCAGCGGAGCTTGCGGCCGCCGAGTTGGCGGGCGTGCGCCGCGGCCTCCTCCACGTCGCGGAGGACGGCCATGTTGGCCTCCAGTTCCTCGTCGCGGCGGTCCTCGTCGGCCTCGGGGTACGACAGCATGTGGACGGACGTTTCCGAGCCGTCGAGTCGCTGGTACATCCGTTCGGCCATGTAGGGCGCGTAGGGCGCGATGAGCCGGATGGACTCCGAGAGCACCGTCGAGAGCGTGGCGTACGCGCCGAGCTTCGACGCCGAGTCCTCCTCGTCCCACATGCGCTCGCGGATGGCCTTCACGTAGAAGCGCGACACGTCCTTCGTGATGAAGTCAAGAAGGGTGTTGAGCGCGGTGGAGACCTCGTAGTCGTCCCACGCGTCGGCCATCTCGGCCTCGACGGTCTGGAGCCGCGAGAGCACCCACTCGTCGACGACGGTGAGTTCGCCTTCCGAGAGGTCTGCCTCGGCGGGGTCGTAGCCGTCGAGGTCCATGTACGGAAGCGGGAAGCGGAAGACGTTCCAGAAGATGTTGAGCGTCGACTGGGTGTCGGCGAGGCCGTCCCACTCGAACGAGAGGTCGACGCCCTGCTGGTCGTGGCTGAGGAGGTATGCACGAAGCGGGTCGCGGCCGGCGCGGTCGATGGCCTCCTCAGGCGTCACGATGTTGCCGACGGACTTCGACATCTTGCGGCCGTCCTTGTCGTTGGCGAAGCCGTGCATGATGACCTCCTTGTACGGCGACTCGCCGGTCGCGGCGGTGCCCATGCCGAGTTGCGACCAGAACCAGCCGCGGGTCTGGTCGTGCGCCTCGATGATGAGGTCGGCGGGCCACAGCTCGTCGTACGCCTCCGTCTCGCCGGGGAAGTCGAGGGTGCCCCACGTGGCGACGGAAGAGTCGATCCACACGTCGAACACGTCGGGGACGCGCTCGTAGGTCACGCCGTCTTCGGTGATGGTGATGGGGTCCACCGAGGGCCGGTGGAGGTCCACCGTCTCGGGGTCGATATCCTGGTCGGCGCGCTCGGCGAGTTCCTCGCGAGTGCCGACGACAATCATCTCCTGTGCGCCCTCGGCGTCGGCGTCCTGCGGGACCCAGATGGGAAGCGGGATGCCCCAGTAGCGCTGGCGGGAGACGTTCCAGTCGGGCGCGTCGCTCACGAAGTCGCGGAAGCGGTTGTCGCGGGCCCACTGCGGGTGCCACTCGGACTCCTCGATGTTGTCGAGGAGCTGTTCTTTCACGTCAGTAACCGTGATGAACCACTGGTCGGTGGCGAGGAAGATGATGTCCGTATCACAGCGCCAACAGTGGCCGTAGCGGTGGTCGTGTTCGCCGGCGTGGAGCAGGTGGCCGAGTTCGTCGAGGTCCTCGATGACTTCCGGGTTGGCGTCGCGGACGAAGGTCCCCGCGTAGTCGCCGCCCTGCTCAGTGAACTCACCTTTGTCGTCGACGGGGACGAACACGTCTAAGCCGAGTTCCTGCCCGCGGGCGAAGTCTTCCTGACCGTGACCGGGCGCGGAGTGGACGAGGCCCGTGCGGTCGGCCTCGACGTAGTCGGCGGTGTACACCTGTCCCGCGCCCTCGAAGTCGGCGTACTCGGCGACGACGCCGTCGAGCGGGTGGTCGTACTCCCAGCCGACCATCTCCTCGCCCGTGACCTCCGAGAGGACCTCGTAGTCCTCGTAGCGGCCCTTCTTCAGAACCTCCTCGACGCAGGGTTCGGCGAGGTACAGCACTTCGCTCTCGCCGTCCTTCTCGGCGCGGACCTCCTGATACGTCATCTCGCCGTCGACGGCGACGAACGTGTTGGCGGGGATGGTCCACGGCGTCGTCGTCCAGATAACGAGGTTGCCCTCGCGTCCCTTCAGCGGGAACTTGACGTAGATAGAGGGCGAGGTGATTTCGTCGTACTCGACCTCGTTGGCCGCGATGGCGGTCTGACAGCGCGGGCAGTAGTTGACGCTCCGCTTGCCCTGTTCGACGAGTCCGTTTTCGGCGACCTTCGAGAAGGCCCACCACGCGGACTCCATGTACTCCGGAGACAGCGTCTGGTAGGGGTTGTCCCAGTCCATCCACGCGCCGATGGACTGGAAGTCCTCGTCCATCGCCTCGCGGTTGCGGACGGCGAACTCCTTGCACTTCTGGATGAACTGCTCCATGCCGAACTCCTTGATGTCGCGCTTCGAGGTGAAGCCGAGTTCCTCCTCGACTTTGACCTCGATGGGGAGACCGTGCATGTCGTAGCCGGGGCGGTCCGTGACCTGATGCCCCGTCATGCGCTTGTGCCGGATGACGGCGTCTTTCAGGGTCTTGTTCCACGCCGTGCCGAGGTGCATCTGGCCGGACGTGTACGGCGGGCCGTCGACGAAGAAGAACGACGGGTCGTCGGCGTGTGCCTCCTTCGTCGCCTCGTACGCGTCGTTCTCGTCCCAGTACTCGCCGACGACGGACTCCACGTCCGACGGCGTGTACTGGTCTGCGATGTCTTCCATACCCCGTCCTTCTCGTGGATATATATCAAAACGGCGGGTCTGGTCCGCGTCGGCGGGACGTGCCGCCGGGTCAGACTCAGACACGGCAGACCCTCCGCTGTCGATTGGCTACTGGTCGCTGTCGATACGCCTGTCGGGTGTGGGTCGTGTGTCGCTCCATGTTGGGTTCCGGTGGTCGTGGTCACACCGGACGGGAGACCGCTGTCGCTCGGAAGTCGATACGGGCGGGAGTCGAGGATGAGTGAGATGCGAGGCTACTGCCCCGCAATAATGGGCGACGGGGCGACGATCGAGCGCCGTGACTGGCCGACCGCGGGCGGGCGGCGCGGAGTCCGGTGTCGTCGCATGCTGTTCGAACGAAGTCTCGGAAACGACATAACGCTTACTCCGACGCCGACTCGCGGCCCGACGCCACCGGCGCCACCGCTGCCGCCGACGCTACCGGTCCGACCAGCGACCGACGCGATGTGTTGCAACGACCGACTCGGAGTCCGACCCGTGCGTGGTCCCGGACTCGTCGTCGCGCTCGAACATCCGGAGCGTGGCGTTCGTCGGCGCGGCGCCTCTCGCCACGTCGAACTTTGAGAGGTGGGTGCAGACGAGCGTGTCGGTCTCGAACGGTTCGAGGTCGGCGGGCGGCGACCGGCGAATCGGGAGCTCGGCGTCGCGCCAGCCGGTCCACGACGGGGACTGCGCGACGTTGTAGAACGCGGCGTCTTCGCGGGGCATCCGGACCTCGAACAGGAGGACGAACGAGTCGCCCTCGGCCCACAGCAGGTCGTTCGAGTACTGGCCCTGCATCGCGCGGTCGGTGAACACGTCCGTCTGGTCGTCCGGCGGGTCGGCGAACAGCCACCCGCGGAAGTCGGCGTCGTCGGGGAACGACCCGTTCACGTACTGCTCGTCTGCCGGGTGGAGTTTCGAGTGGCCGGTGTCGGCGCGGATTCGACCGCTCGCGGTCCGTCGGGCGTCGGCGAGACAGCCCGAGAGACCCGCCAGCGAGAGCACGGCAGCGCTCGAAAGGAGGGCTCGGCGGTGCATACTGTTGTGTGACGTGGGGACGACATAAACGTCCGCCGCCGTGACACGCGTCCCGGCGGATCAGCCGAAGTCGGGGAGGTCGTCGGGCGCTTCGTACTCGGACTCCCAGTCGATGTAGTCGTCTTTGAGCACGTCGCACACGTCCTGTCCGAGTTCGGTGAGGCCGGCGTTGATAGACGACACCTCGCCCCACGAGGTCAGTTCGGGGTGGAGTTGTCGTTCTTTCCAGTCCTCGGGGATGCCCGGCGCGTGGTAGCCGACGCGGTCGGCGAAGTCGTCCCAGAAGAAGTCGAAGTGAGAAAGGAGGTCGAGGTCGAGGACGATTTCCCACTGCGCCTCGGTGACGGGCGTCTCCGCGGCCCACGACTCGAAGGCGTCAGCCCACGCGCCGGCTTCGAGGAACTCCTCCAACTCGGCGCGCTTGAAGTCGGCGTCGGCCGCCACTTGGGCGTCGTCGTACTGATTCGGGTCGACGGTCGGGAGCGACGGCGGGTCCGGGATGGGAACGTCGAGCATGGTCGCCAGTCGGTCGCCGTCCGGGAAAAGGGTTCGGCGCTGGTGCTGGCTCCCTCAGTTCTCCATGCGCTCGATGACGGATTCGAGCTGGTCGGCGCGGGCGGCGACCGCCTCGGCGCGGAGTTCCTCTTCCTCGTCGGTCTCGCAGACGAGTCGGGGGACTGGCGTCGGCTTCCCGTCGTCGTCGAGGGCGACGAACGTCAGGAACGAGGTGGTCGTCTTCCGTAGTTCGTCGGTCTTCGGGTTCTCGGCGTGCACGTCGACTTTCACGTCCACGCTGGTCCGGCCGACGTTGAACACGTACGCCTCCATCACGGCGACTTCGCCGAGGTCGATGGGGCTGATGAAGTCGACGTGGTCCATCGACGCGGTGACGCACTGGCGGTTCGAAAAGCGCATCGCCGCGATGGCCCCGCAGATGTCCATCCAGTGGAGGACCGCGCCACCGAGGGCTCGCCCGAGGTTGTTGGTGTCGTTCGGCAGGAGGAGTTCGGTCATCTCGGTGCGCGACTCGTCGAGCGTCGCGGTGGATTCGCTCATGCGAGCAGGGTCACGCCGAAGGGGCTTGAAATCGTGGGGCGCGGCGGCGACGCCCCCGGTTCACTCGTCGAAGTCGGCGTCGAACGCCTCGGGCGACTGCCCGGCGGCGTCGAGCACCTCGTCGGAGATGAGAATCGGACAGTCAACGCGGATGGCGAGGGCGATGGCGTCGCTCGGACGAGCGTCGAAGACGAACGTCCGCGCCTCACCGTCGTGGTACCGCTCGGCGTCGACCTTGGCGAAGAACGTGCCGTTCGAGAGGTCGTCGATGCGGATGCTGTCGATGGCCCCGCCGAACTCGGTCACCATCTCGACCAGGAGGTCGTGGGTCAGCGGGCGCTCGAACTGCTCGCCGGAGAGGCCGAGTTGGATGGCCTGAGCCTGGTCCGACGTGATGACGATGGGCAGGAACTCGTCGCGGGCTTCGAGGACCACTGCCGGGACGTTCGAGCCGTCTTCGCCGACGCCGACCCCGATACCGCGGACCACGGCACGGTGTTTCATGCTATGCTGTAGTTGGTCGGAGTACGAATAGTTACCCCAGGAGGAGTCGCCGACGCGGTCGCCGTCCGCTCCCGCGGAGCCTCAGCGCCTGGCGAACTGAACGGCCGCGATGACGAGCAAGATGACGAGGCCGCCGGCGAAGAAGGCGAGTCCCGGCGGAATTCCCTGCGCCGCCGCGGGCGCGGCCTCCACAGCCATCGTGGAGACCGTCCCGGCGTCGGCGGACTCCGCGGCACCGCCGGCACCGCCGAGGACGCCGAGACCGCGGGACGCGACCCACTGGACGAACGCCGAGAGCAGGGCCAACACGGCGACGCCGCCGAGCAGACTCGACAGCATGGACGCGAGGCCCGTCCGCGTCTCCTCGCCGGCGGCGACGACGACGAGCGCCCGGTCCGCGGGCGTGTACACCTTCATCTCGCGGCCCTTCTCGGAGTAGACGGTGTCGACCACCTCGACGAGGCCCGCGTCGTCGAGCTTTCGGAGATGGTACTGGACGTTCTGGAGCGACGTGTCGACGCGCTCTGCGAGGTCCGCGGCGTTCGTCGGCGTTTCGTGGAGCGCGGCGAGCACGCGGCGGGCCGTCTCCGACGAGAGCGCCGATAGGAGGTCCGACGCCTCGTCGTCGTCGAGTCCGATAACCCGCGGGGAAGATTCGTCCGCGGCGGAGGTGTCGGGAGTGGAGGGCAACAAACCGGCCATAGGGGTGAGTACTCCGCCGGAGGATACAAACCTGTTGTCCGTCGCCCGCGAAACGGTCGGCGCTCAGACGCCCTCGCCGACCACGACGACGCGCAGGTCGTTGACGTTCGTCCCCGTCGCGCCGGACTCGACGAGCGCGCCGGCCTCCCGAAGCACCGGGAGTGCGTCGTTTCTCGCCAGCGCGTCGTGAGCGTCGCCGGCGTCGACGGTCGACGAGTCCACGACCGCGCCCGCGACCTCCGTCCCGCCGTCTTTCCCGTCGCTGTCGATGCTGGCGAGGACGGTCTCGTCGGGGAGTTCCGCGGCGGCCGCGAGGCAGAATTCGAGGTTCGGTCCGCCGTCGCCGTCGCCGCGGACCGTCACGGTGCACTCGCCGCCCGAGAGAACCACGGCGGGCGCGGCAATCGGGTTCCCGGTCGCGAGTGATTCCTCCGCGACGGCCACGTGTGTCTTCGCGGCCTCGCGGGCCTCGCCGCGCACGCGAGATGAGAGGACGAGCGGGTCGTAACCGCGTTCGTCGGCCACCTCGCGGGCGGCGTCGAGCGCGGTGAAGGTGTCCGCGAGAACGTGGTTCGTCACCCGGTCGAACACCGAATCGCCGGGTTTCGGCGTCTCCGGGATGTCTCCCGCGGAGCCGCGGGCGAGGCGCGTGCGAACCGACTTCGGCACGTCGAGATCGAAGCGGTCCAGCACGTCGAGGGCGTCGTCGTAGGTCGTCTCGTCGGGCGCGGTCGGGCCGGAGGCGATGACGCCGAGGTCGTTTCCGACCACGTCCGAGAGGACGAGGCCGACGACCGTCGCGGGCGCGGCGAGGCGCGCGAGACCGCCGCCCTTCAGCGTCGAGACGTGCTTTCTGACCGCGTTGAGGTCGTGAATCTCCGCGCCGCTTTCGAGCAGTCTGTCGGTCGTCTCCTGCAACTCGGCGAGCGAGATGCCTTCGGCGGGAGCCGGGAGGACCGCGCTCGCGCCGCCGGTGATGGCGGCGAGGACGAGCGTGCGGTCGTCGAGGTCGGAGATGAGGTCCACGAGTCGCCGGGTGCTCTCGACGCCGCGCGCGGAGGGAACCGGGTGGTCGCCGGGGAGTCGCTCGATGCGCCCGTCGGGGCTCGGCGTCGGGTCGGGCGTCACCACGACGCCGTCGTCGATGCGGTCGCCGAGGACGGCTTCGAGGGCGTCGGCGACGCCGTCGCCGGCTTTGCCCCGCCGACGACGAGGATGCGGTCGTAGGCGGTCAGGTCGTACGTCTCGTCCGCGACGGTCAGCGCGTCGCCGTCGAGAGACACGGATTCGCGGACGACGCGGTCGGGAAGGACGGCCTCGACGCCGGCCTGCAGGCAGTCGATGGCCGTCTCGTGGGCGGGCGTCGGGGTTCGCGCGTCGAAATTCTGCATAGTTCGTGGGAGATGCCGACACGGATAAAAACCGTGGGGCGGTAAACCCGGCGATGAACGATTCGTCGCCCGGCGAGGGTCACGTCCGCGTCGTCGGCACGGCCCACGTCTCGGCCGACAGCGTCAGAGAGGTCGAAGAGACCGTCAGGGAAGAACGTCCCGACGTCGTCGCGGTCGAACTCGACGAGGGGCGCTACCGGCAGATGAAGGGCGGAACGCCCGACGACATCGAAGCGCGCGACCTGCTTCGCGGCAACACCGTCTTCCAGTTTATCGCCTACTGGATGCTCTCGTACGTCCAGTCGCGGATGGGAGACAAGTTCGACGTGAAACCCGGTGCGGACATGCTCGCGGCGGTCGAGACCGCCGAAGAGGAAGGCCTCGACGTGGCGCTCGTCGACCGCGACATCCAAGTGACCATCCAGCGCTTCTGGCGGCGGATGGGCACGCTCGAAAAGATGCGCATGGCCGGTGACCTCCTGTTCGGGGTCGCCGACGCCCGCGGAGTCGGCGCGGTGTTGGGCATCGCCGTCGGCGTCTTCCTCGGGCCGCTCGTCGGCCTGTTCGGGGGCGCAGTCGGCGTCACAGACCTCCTGTTGACGCGCACCGCTACCGCCGCGGTCCTCGGGGCCGCAGCCGCGTACATGCTCTACACCGTCGCCTCGTTCTCCCTCGACGGCGACGACGCGGTCCTCGCGGGCCTCGGCGGCGGCGCGGCAATCGGTATCGTCGCCGGCTTCGGCCTCGGACTCGGAACCGGTCTCGTCTCGGGTATCCTCGGGAGCCTCGGCACCGCCATCGTCGGGAGCCTCGTCATCGGCGTCCTCGCGGGCGTCGTCGTGGGCGTCACCGCCGGCGCGGTCCTGAACGCCTTCGGTCTGTTCGCGCCCGCCGAAGGCGACGCCGATTACGAAGAGTTCGACATGGCCGAACTGACAGACGGCGACGTGGTCTCGGCCATGATGGAGGAGTTCCGCCGGTTCAGCCCCGGCGGCGCTGAGGCGCTCATCGACGAGCGCGACGCCTACATCGCCCACCAGCTCGTCGCGCTCCGGCAGTCCGGTCGGCACGTCGTCGCCATCGTCGGCGCGGGCCACCGCGAGGGCATCGAGAACTACCTCGAACACCCCGAGACGCTCCCGCCGATGGAGTCGCTCGTCGGCGTCGCCGAAAAAGACGGCTTCCCGTGGGGCAAACTGCTCGGCTTCGGCGTCACCGCCGTGTTCATCGCCTTCTTCGTCCTCCTCGCGATGGCTGGCGTCGGCAACGAACGACTCCTGACCATCTTCGGCGCGTGGTTCCTCATCAACGGCGTGTTCGCCGCTGCGCTCGCCAAGGTCGCCGGCGCGCGGTGGACTTCCGCCCTCGTCGGCGGCCTCGTCGCGTGGATGACCTCCATCAACCCGCTCCTCGCGCCCGGCTGGTTCACCGGCTACGTCGAACTCCGGCACACGCCGGTCAACGTCGGCGACATCAGCAAACTGAATGAACTGCTCTCCGACGAGGAGACGCCCATCGTCGAACTCGTCGGCCAGATGTTCGACGTACCGCTGTTCAAGCTCATCATGGTCGTCGCCATGACGAACATCGGGAGCATCATCGCCAGCTTCCTCTTCGTCACGTACGTCATCCCCGTCATCGCTTCCGACCTCGGGGGCGTCGCGGGCGTGGCGAACCTGATGTTCGAGGGCGCGCGCAACAGCGCCGACCTCATCTGGAGGTCCCTGACGTGAACGTCTCCTTTTCCTCGCGCGAACTCCGCGACCTGCTCGTCGCGTGGGTCGCGCTCGGCCTCGCCTTCGCCATCTTCTTCGCCGGCGGCGGCAACCGGACGCTTCAACTCCTGACGAGCGGGTCGTTCGGCCTCGCGCTCGTCGTGAGCCTCCTGACGGCCGGCGTGGGCTTTCTCCTCCACGAGGTCGCTCACAAGGTCGTCGCCGTCAGGTTCAATCAGGTCGCCGAGTTCCGCGCCGACTACGGCATGCTCGCGGTTGCCATCATGAGCGCGCTCGTCGGGTTCATCTTCGCCGCGCCCGGCGCGGTCTACCACCGCGGCGTGCTCACCGAGCGCGAACACGGCCTCATCGCCCTCGCGGGCCCGGTGACGAACCTGTTGCTCCTCGTCGCGTTCGCGCCGGTGCTCGTCGTCGGCGTCCTCGTCGGCTCCGACGTGGTCCAACTCGTCGGCTCGCGCGGGCTTATCATCAACGCCTTCCTCGCGGCGTTCAACATGCTCCCGTTCGGCTCCTTGGACGGCAAGACGGTCAAGGCGTGGAGCACGCCGGTGTTTGCCGGCGTCCTCGTCCTGTCGATTCTCCTCACCGTCGGCCTGTTCCTGTTCGTCGGGTTCTGACCCGACCGGTGGGGGTTTCGGAGACCCCAATCGCGCTATTGCTGGCTCGTCTCATTCTCGAAGTCGCGAGCGACCGCTGAATCAGAGACGCGGGACGGGGAGCACTCGGAGGGCGCGGGATACACAGGCGGTACTCGGTGCGCGACAGGGACGAATGGGAGGAGAAGGGGACCGCACGAGTGCGGCGAGGACCGATCGTCGTCGAGGTCGGAATTCGGGAGCAGGTTGCGGCTGTGGAGTGCAGTTCGGGACGCGAGGTTGGGTTGGGCTGTGTCGGGTGTGGGTGGGCAGAGGTTAGCTGAGGTCGGTCGGGTTGGAGTTGGGCTAAGTTGGTGTTCGGGTTGGAGTCGATGTCAGGTGGGCTGGTTTGCGGATGGTTCGCGGTCGGGCAGGGGCAGACGCGCGCCGTGGGAGGGGGAAAGCGCCGGCGGGGAACCGAGACGAATCCGGGTTGCTCGTACGCGTCGGGGACCGTGTTACTGCTGGCCGTGGTCGCGCCCGAGGACGAGCGCGATGGCGTGGAAGGCGATGAGCCCGGCGAAGAGGGGGAGTTCGCCGGCTGAGAGACCGCCGCTGAGGACGGGCAGGTACGCGAGGGGCAGCGCGACTGCCGACCAGAATGCGACGGTTTCGAGGGGGGCGTACGCGAGGCGGCTGATGGTCGATGCGAAGTCGAGCGCGATCGAGTCGGTCGTGGAGGGGATTCCGGACATCGTCATTCCTGCATACGACGGGGACCATCATATAAGGGGTCGAGCGTTACCGTGAATTCGCTTCTTTTTCGACTGTTCAGACCCGGCTTAGGACGAACATTCTTCTTTCGTAACGTTTTACGGAGCCACCAGAACCGCCGAGAAATTTTATACTGCTCTCTGGAGCTTTTTCGCAAATATTGCAAAATTTATATATTATTCAACATAATCGGCTCAGAGAACGGCCGATTAGGAGGCTCGTAGTCGGTTCGTAGCGGGGTGGTCGGAGAGCGCGCGCGACCGGCAGGACGCGCGTAACCGGAGGGGCGGCGACCACACGACCAACGACCGAGCGGTGGCGAACACTCACCTATGCGAGAACGTGTATGATTCGTACCCTGTGATTTTATATTTCGGCCTATCTCGTACACGAACATGACGAACGACGACTCCGAAGGGATGACCTACGCCGACGCGGGCGTCGACATCGAGGCGAGCGAGGCCGCGACCGCCGCGCTCGTCGCACAGGTCGGCGGCGGGTCGGGCGACTACGCCGGCCTGCTCGACATCGGGGACCGCTACCTCGGACTCGCCACCGACGGCGTCGGCACCAAACTGCTCGTCGCCGAGGCGCTCGGCGACTACTCGACGGTCGGTATCGACTGCATCGCGATGAACGCCAACGACCTCGTCGCGGCCGGCGTCCGGCCCGTCGCGTTCGTGGACTACCTCGCGGTCGACGCCCCCGACGAGACGTTCGCCGAGCAGGTCGGACAGGGCCTCGCCGCGGGCGCCGAGGAAGCTGACATCGAACTCGTCGGCGGTGAGACGGCGGTCATGCCCGAGGTCATCAACGGCCTCGACCTCGCCGGCACCTGCGCCGGACTGGCGAAGAAGGACGCCATCTTCCCCGGCGAGGCCGAGGAGGGCGACGCGCTCGTCGGTTTCCCGTCGTCCGGCATCCACTCGAACGGACTCACGCTCGCCCGCAAGGCCGCCACGGCCGACGGCGACTACGACGACGACTGGGACGGCGACGACTACGACACCGTCGGCGAGGCCCTCCTCGAACCGACGCGGCTCTACACCTACCTGCTCGACGACCTGCGCGCCGCCGAGGCGAACGCCGCGGCCCACGTCACCGGCGGCGGCTGGACCAACCTCGAACGCATGGGCGAGTTCCGCTACGTCGTCGACGACGCCTTCGACCCCCAGCCGGTGTTCGAGTTCGTTCAGGAACGCGGCGGCGTCTCCGACGAGGAGATGCACACGACGTTCAACATGGGCACCGGCTTCGTCGCGGCCGTCCCCGAGGAGAACGCCGAGGCGCTGGTCGAGGCGACCGACGGCCGCGTCATCGGCCGCGTCGAATCGGGCGAGAGCGTCTCGATTCGCGGCCTCGACCTCTGAACGCGGACAGTTTGCCTAATCGAACTGTTCGATTAGAAGCACTATTTTACCGATGTTCGCCATAGTGGAGGTGTGACTTCACCGCCACCGACACCGAGCAGCCTCCCGCTCGTGGGCCACACCGTCGGCTTCGCGGCCGACCCGTTCGGCTTCGTCGCCGACCTCCTCGCGGACCACGGCGTCGAGGACGCGGTCGGACTCGACGTGGTGGGGATGGACGACCTGTACGTCCTCGCTCACCCCGACCACTTCGAGCGGGCGTTCGTGACCGACCCCGATTCTATCGTCAAGGGCGGCGAGTTCGAGGCCGCCTTCGGCGACGCCGTCATCGCCGCCGAAGGAGAGGAGTGGCGGCGACAGCGCGACGAGTTAGAGCCGTTCTTCCGCTGGGAGCGGGTCGACGAGTACGCATCCGTGATGCGCCGACAGGTCGATCGCCGCCTGCGGACGTGGCCCGACTCGGGAACGCTGTCGCTCGAAGCCGAGATGAAGGCCGTCACGCTGGACATCATCTTCGCCACCATCCTCGGACGGGAACTCGACCTCGACGGCGACGACCGCGTTCGCTCGGCCGCCGACGGCCTCAACGGCCGCTTCGCGCCCGCCTCGTGGGTCCTTCCGTCGTGGGTGCCGACGCCGAGCAGACGCCGGTTCGACCGGGCCGACCGCGTCCTCCGCGAAGAGGTCCGAGAACTGGTCGAGACCGCCGACGAGGAGAGTCTGACTCGTCAACTCGCCGACGCGCTCGGGACTGACGCCGACTACCCGGCGACCGTCGAGTCGCTGGAGAACCAACTCGTGGGCATGATTTTCGCCGGCCACGAGACGACGGCGCTGGCGCTCACATACGTGCTGTACCTGCTCGCGACGCACCCCGAGGCCCGCGAGCGCGCCGCCGCCGAAGTCGACCGCGTCGTCGGTGACGGCCCCGTGACCGCCGAGGCGGTCGGGGAACTCCCGGTGCTCGAACGTGTCATCAAAGAGACGCTCAGACTCTACCCGCCGGTCCACACGCTCCCCCGGGAGACGGCGAAGCCGTTTCCGACCGGCGACCGGGTCATTCCGGCGGGCACGGACATCCACCTCTCTGTCATCCGCATCCACCGCGACGAGCGGTGGTACGACGACCCGCTCGCGTTCCGGCCCGAGCGGTGGGATCGCGAGCGCGACCGACCCGCCTACGCCTATCTCCCCTTCGGGGCCGGGCCGCGAAGCTGTCTCGGGCGGTCGTTCGCACTCACGGAGGCGAAAATCGTGCTCGCGACCGTCCTCCGCGACTTCGACCTCGACTGGGGCGGCGACGGTGCGTTAGCAATCACGCCCGAGATGACGACCCAACCGAAGGGCGAGACGCCGCTCGTCGTCCGACGGCGCTGAGTCCGTCGCGATGGGCCTCCGTTACTGGTTCCGGTTGCCGGTTCCCGTTCGCGGGACTCGACCTCAGATGTGGGCCGCGATGTCGGCCTCGGTGATGATGCCGACCGTCTCGCCGCCCTCGACGACGATGATGGCCGAGTTGTGGTCGAGATAGACGCCGATTTCGTCCAGCGTCGTCTCGGGTTCGACGGTCGTGACGCCCTCGGACATGACCTCGTTGACCGGGCGGTCGGTGACGTCGTCCTCCTGAACGTGCCGGATGTCGGCGTTCGAGATGATGCCGAGCGGGCGGCCGTTCTCGATGACGGGCAACTGCGAGAACCCGGCGTCGAGCATGATGTCGCGCGCCTCGCGGACGGAGTTGTCGGGAGCGACGCTCCGGACGGTCGTGTTCATGATGTCTTCCGCGCGCACGATGCGACCCTCGGCCTCGTCCAGCGCCTCGACGATACGCCGGAGCGTCGAGAGCCGCGGGTCGACGTCGCCGCCTTCGATGCGGGCGATGAGCGGCTGGGAGACCCCGGCCATGTCGGCGAGTTTGCTCTGCGTCAACTCCAGGGAGTTCCGCCGTTCCCTGAGGTCCTGCGGCGTGGGGAGTTCCATGCCGGAGTGATAACCCGTAGTTATGAAAAAGTGTTCCGGTCGCTCGCCCTGGTGGTCGCCCCGGTTGCGTCGGACGACGCAGCGCGGCGCGATACGCGGCCGGACCCGACGACGCGGCGTTACTGGTCTTCGTCGGAGTCGAACTCGCGGATGTCGATGACGTCGAGGGGGACGTCGCGGAGCGCGCCGCCGACCTCGCTTTTCGCGATGCGGGAGGCGTGCTTCTCGCCGTCCGCGTTGAAAATCTTGATTTCGAGGAGCAGGCCGACGAGCGCGGTGTTGGCCGCGATGAACGCGGAGTCGAACGGTTCGCCACAGGCGGGACAGGGCGTCGCGCCGACTTCGACCTCGACGTACTCCTTGTCCTTCTGGTTGAGTCGCTTGCCGGCCTCGCTGACCGCGACGCCGATGGCGTCGTCGATGTCTTCTACGTCCCGGACCAACCAGGCCGCCTCCATCGCGACGAGATAGTTGCTCATACACACGTTACGCGCCGGTGGGGTTTCGTGTCTTGTGGTTCGAGCGCCGGGGCGCGTGGGATTCACACACCCGGGCCGCGAATCGACCGCGACGCATCCGAACTCGCGACGCTCTCGTCGCCCGACCGGAGCGCGCACGACTCGCGCATGCCACGAGGATTATCGCTATAACTTATGGAAAAGCGCTCCGCGGGTCACGCGCGTCTCACGCCGAATAGTCGGTTTAGTTGGAGTAGAGACAAGTGCGCTTTAATCGATAGACAGCGTCGGGGTATCGTGCGACCGTCTGAGAGAAGATTTATATACTGACACCTCCCGAGCCTCGACTGAGGACACGGTGATGATACCCCGCCTAACGAAGTACGTCCTGTTCGCCGCCTACCAGCTATCGGTCGCGATGGGCATCGCGCTGCTCCCCGTCGCGCTCGCCGCTCGCCGGATGGGTGTGACCCTCCCGATTCGCCGGCTCGTGGAAACGACCGGAACCGCCTACGAACGCGCCGCGGCTCGCTAACGCGACTCGCGCGACCCCCCTCCTCCCGACAGTACCTCCTGCGAGCGACCGCGCCGCGCGGCCGCCGCCGACGCGCGTCTGACGCTTTGGCACCGGCAACGGCGAGGTGAAGGGTTGCATTTATCAGCGCCGAAGTGCAATCGCTGACAATGCGTACCCCGACTCACGACGAGTTCTCCGGCCGTCTCGACTCGCTGAACGGCGACCGCTCGAACGTGTTCGGTCCCGAGCTCGGCGAGTTCCCGCACGCCGAGCGTCGCGCCGACTCGCTCGGAGACAAAGAGACGAAGACCGGAACGACCACCGTCGGTATCAAGACCGAAGACGGCGTCGTCCTCGCGACCGACATGCGCGCGAGCATGGGCTACATGGTCTCCTCGAAGGACGTCCAGAAGGTCGAAGAGATTCACCCGACGGGCGCGCTGACCATCGCCGGCTCCGTCTCGGCCGCTCAGTCGCTCATCAGCTCCCTCCGCGCCGAGGTCCGCCTGTACGAGGCCCGCCGCGGCGAGGACATGAGCATGCAGGCGCTGTCGACGCTCGTCGGCAACTTCCTCCGCTCGGGCGGGTTCTACGTCGTCCAGCCCATCCTCGGCGGCGTCGACGAGACTGGCCCCCACATCTACAGCATCGACCCCGCGGGCTCCATCCTCGAAGAGGAGTACACCGTCACCGGCTCCGGCAGCCAGTACGCCCTCGGTGTGCTCGAACAGGAGTTCGAAGACGGCCTCAGCATCGAGGAGGCGAAGCAGGTCGCCACGAAGGCCATCCGCTCGGCGGTCGAGCGCGACCTCGCCTCGGGTAACGGCATCAACATCGCCGTCGTCACCGACGAGGGCGTCGACATCCAGCGCCACCAGAACTTCGAAGGCCTCGAATAAGTCGCCCGCAGTCGGCGGTTTCTCTTTGGGTTAGGGATTCGCGACCGGCGGGACTGGCCGGATTCCCGCGGTGGAACTCCCGTGGTTGGGCTCCCGCGACGGAACCCCCGCGACCGCACTTCTACTCAGTCGTCACTCGGAAGCGGCCGCAAGAGCCCGTACCACGTCCGGTAGACGACCACGCCGAGGACGCGTCCGAAGCCGAAGCTGTACGTGAACGACTCGGTTCGGGGGAGCAGTCGGCGCTGGACCGCGATACCGACGAGGCTGACGGCCATCCCGCGACGTCGGTTCGTCCGGACTTTCCAGCAATCGCGGTCGTACGCCCACACCTGCCCGGCTCCCCACGCCCCGCCGACGGCGATTCCGCCCGGTGACAGCGGGGTCGGTTCGTGCGACTCGTCGTCGCTGGAACGGAGCAGACGGCGAATCGACATCATCCAGAGCGCGGTGAGAAGCGCGATACCGAGTTGGGCGACCGCTTTCGTCCGACGGGAGACCATACACCGTGTTCGCGGGACGCGATAATAGTTATTTCTCCGACAAGAATGGGTGGCACGCGCGAGAATCAGCGGTCGCCGAGGACAGGCGGGAGGTCGCCGCGGACGCCCGCACCGACTCAGAACCAGTCGGCGAACGCGCCTTCGAGCAGCGAGTCGGACTGCCGCTCGACGTACTCGCGTTGCATCTCGTGGAGCGCCGCCTCGAAGTCGGCGCCGTCGTCGAGGGCGTCGCGGACGCGGGCGCGCTTCCAGTCGGCCGGCGTGACGCCCGTCTCGACGCGCTTGCGCAGGGGTTCGAGGTAGTAGTTGGCCTCCTCCTCGGAACAGCCCGCGAGCCGGAGCCCGTCGCGGGCGTGGACGAGCAGGTCCTCGTAGAGGTCCGCGCCGGTCACGTCGTCGCCGTCGACGTCTATCCAGCGTAGGTCGCCGTGCGGGCCCTCGCGCATCGCGGTGTAGAAGTTCTCCTCCGCAGTCTCCCAGTCGAGGTCGATGACGGGGTGGTCCAGTCGGGGGAGTCGCTCCATGAGGCCCGCGAAGGCGGCCTGGAACGCCACGGAGTCGCGGACGGTCGGCTGGCCCGCAATGGGGCGGAACTCGATGCGGGCGTTGGCCGACGAGCGGGACGCACCGTCGAACACCGGACGGACCCACCGCCAGTAGGTGCCGTGCTTCCGGCGGAGCGTAGCGAAGTCGTCGTCGAACCGGTCGCCGCGCTCGACCGACATGGGGACCATCGTGGAGTCCTCGACGACGCGGTCGACCGCGTCTTCGACGGTGTCGAGGTCGCCGGGGAAGGCGACCTTCTCGTGGTCGCCGGAGTTGAGCACCGACTCGAACACCGCGATGCGGTTCTCGTCCCAACCGTCGCCGAGAATCTCGTCGGCCGTCGCGTCCTCGTCGTAGAGGTCTGCGGGGAAGAACGGCGAGTTGACGCCGAGCGCGAGCAGCGGCCCGGCGACCCGCAGCGCGTAGTTGAAGTGGTACGGCAGGTCGTCGGCGTGCGGGACCTGATAGTGCGGCTGGATCGACGTGATGAGCGCCTCGGGCATCACGGTGTCCGCTTCGAGCGAGACGTGCGGCGCGTCGAGCGTGAACGACGCTGGGGCGGTCGGCCCGTTGGCCATCGCGTGGTACCGCACGGAGTTGCTCATGTTCGTCGCGAGGCGGACCCCCCCCGTCGGTGACGGAGTCGGTCAGGTACTCGCGGGCGCTCTCGCCGGCCGGCGGGATGCTCCACATCCCGTCGGAGACGAGGCGCATCCCCTCCGCGGCGGCGCAGTCGAGCGCGGCGTCGAGTCGGGCGCGGACCTCGGACTCCTGCGCGCGGAGGCCGTGGGGGTTCAGCGGCTGGGGGCTCGTGGTCATCTCGGCGTTGTGGAGCCCAAGTTCCTTCTCAAAGCCCATGAGGCCGAGCAGTCGGCGCGGGACCCGCATGAGCGCGTGCACGTCGTCTTCGCTCGCGGACCAGCGACCGTCGGAGACGGCGTAGAACTCGTACTCCAAGCCGACGATTGACTGGTGGTTGTCGAAGGTCCCTTCGCGCAGTTCGCGCTTGAGTACCTCGGCGTCGGCTCTCGCTTGCGCTTCGAACTCGGCCGCGTCGACCGCGAGCACGTCTTCGACGCGCTCTGCGAGGTCGTCGCTCATACCCGGCGTTCCGGCGTCGAACGCCTTCAACTTCCCGGCACTGTGGTCGTTCGGGAGCGAATCACACCCCCGACGACTGTCGAGACGCTTTTGCCGCGCGCGGCGATACCCACGGACGATGCAGTTCGCCGAGTTCGCCGCCCGCGCCGCCGAGATAGAAGCCGAGCCAGCGGACCTCGCGGTCGTCTCGCTCCTCTCAGACCTCTTTTCCGACGCCGGCGACGACCTCCCGACGGTCGCCCGGTTCGTCCAAGGTCGCGTCTTCCCGGCGTGGGACTCGACCACGCTCGACATCGGCCCGCGGCTCTGCCACGAGGCCATCGCCCGCGCGGCCGGCCCGAACGTCTCGGCCGACGACGTGGAAGACCGCCTCGCTGACCGCGGCGAAATCGGCGCGGTCGCCGCGAGCTACGACTTCGGCGGCCAGCGCGGCCTCGCCGCCTTCGGCTCGGGCGGACAGGACGGCCTGACCGTCGCCGAAGTCGATTCGGAACTCCGCGCCCTCGCGGCCGCCTCCGGCTCGGGGAGCGAAGAAACGAAGCTCAAGACACTCTACGGCCTGTTCAACCGGACCGACCCCGACGAGGCGCGCATCCTCGCCCGACTCGTCCTCTCCGAGATGCGCATCGGCGTCGGCGAGGGGACCGTCCGCGACGCCGTCGCCGAGGCGTTCTTGGTCGCTCCCGCTGACGCCGCCGCCATCCGCGACGACGACGCCGACGCGGAGACCGAAGACGCCGCCCGAGCGCGACGGAACGAGGCAATCGCC
>NZ_JAMYJY010000043.1:0-28274 GCF_024136985.1 Haloferax sp. AB510 | reverse complement strand
CTCCGCCGCGAACTCGGTGGCGCGCTGCTCCGCGAAGACGCCGGCTTCCACACCTATCAGGCGCTCGAAGCCGGGTTCAGACAGGCGGCGACGCGGCCGCCCGAGGAGGCGCGGACCCTCCTCGTCGGCGTCGCGCGCTACCTCGCGGCGCACTCGCCGACGCGCCGGGAGCGAGAACAGACGTTCGGCATCGCCGCGCGACTCCAGCGCGGCGAGTCGGTGTACGGCGAAGACGCCGACATCTGAGGCCGCGTCGAGGTCGTCGCATCGACCCTTGAGGCTATTGTCGTCGCCGTCGGCTCTTTTCGTCTACTGCTCGGCGATTCGCTCGCCCGCGTCGACGCCGCTCCAGAGCGCGGCGTGGACTCGGCCCTCGCCGACCGTCCAGTCGCCAGCGAAGTAGAGGCCGTGTGACTCCCCGCGGCGGAGTATCTCGCGGTCGGCGACGCCGTCGGGGAGGGCGTACCGCCAGCCCTGGTCGTCCACCCAGTCGGGGTCGCGTAGGCGCTCGTCGTCGAGGAGTTCGGCGACCATTCCGGCGACCTCGTCGGCCGCGTCGTCGAGGGGGTCGTCGTAGTGCGCTTCGGACCACTCGGGGCTCGGTTGGACGACGAGCAGGCTCTCGCCGTCGGGGACGTGGCCCTCCTTGCACTCCTCGCGGGCGACCCAGCCGACCGGGTGGGTCTTGTCGGGGTTGACGAGGGCGTACCACGGCTCCTCGCGCTCGAAGGGGTAGTGGAGGACGACGGTTCGAACCGTCCGGTACTCGACGCTCCCGATGGCCTCGCGGAGCGCGACCATGCACTGGTCGCCCCAGCCCATCTCGGTGAGAATCCCGGCCGTCTGCGGGGCCGGCGGCGTCAGGAGCACCGAGTCGAACGGACCGTGTCGCGTCCCCGCCTCGTCGACGACGGACCAGTAGCCGCTGTCGGGGTTGTGGTCGATGGCGGCCACGCGCGTCTCGCGCTCGACGGTCGCCTCGGTCTCCGCGAGCAGGCGCTTCGCCAGTTGCGTGATGCCCTCGGTCCACGTCCACTTGTGTTGGTCCCGGTTGTCGCCTTCCGAGATGACGCCGTCGCCGTCGAACGTCCAGACTGGCTCGTCGATGTTGACCAACCCGTCCGCGCCCAGTCCGCGGACGAGCTGCGCCGTTCGGCGGTCGTAGTCTTTCACGTAGTTCGCGCCATGGTCGTACCGACAGCCGTGTCGGCGGCGCGTCGCGGCGCGCCCGCACACGCCGCGGCTCTTCTCGAGAATCGTGACGTTCGCGTTCGCCTCGCGGAGCGCGTAGGCCGCGCCAGCCCCAGCGGCCCCGGCTCCGACGATGCACACGTCGCGAGTCATCTCGCCACCCCGCGTGTGAGTCCAGCCAGCATTGGTCAGACGTGAGGCTTCGAGGCGCTAAAAGACTCGCAACGCGGCGGGATTGGGGACCGTGTTCGTGCTCGCGGCCGCGGCCGGAGGCGAAAATGATTCACGTCGCGCCGCCGGAGTCCGGGTATGTACGACTCGGTCATCTTCGACCACGACGGCGTGTTGACCACGCTCGTCGAACTCTCGCCCCTCCGCGACGCGACGTGGGACGCCTTCGCCGAACTCGGCGTCGCCGACCCCGACCCGGACCACGTCGAGCAGGTGGTCATCCACGTCTCTCCCGAGGACGTGCGCGCCGCCGCCGAGCCCTACGACCTCGACCCCGAGACGCTGTTCCGCGTCCGCGACGAACGCCAGTCGGCCGCCCAACAGCGGGCCATCGCCAACGGCCGGAAAGTCCCCTACGACGACTTCGACGCGCTCCGCCGCATCGACGCCCCGATGGGCATCGTCTCCAGCAACCAGCAGGCCACCATCGACTTCGTCGTCGACCACCTCGACGCCGCGGACCTGTTCGGTACCGCCTACGGCCGCGAGCCCTCGATGACGAGCCTCCACCGCAAGAAGCCCGAACCCTACTACCTCGAACGCGCCATGGCCGACCTCGGCGTCGACTCGCCGCTGTTCGTCGGCGACAGCGACAGCGACATCGCCGCCGCCGAGGCCGCGGGCGTCGACTCGGCGTTCATCCGCCGCGGCCACCGCGCCGACCACACGCCGACACCCGACCCGACCCACGAAATCGCCGGCCTCGACGACCTGCTCGAACTCGACGGCGTGCCCGTCGTCGGCGACGCGTCCGCCGCGTCTGGCCCCGCGGCTGACGGCGGCCGCGAGGGCGGTGCGTCGTCTCGATGACCCACTCCCTCCCCCGAATCGGTCTCGGGACGATGGGCCTCGACACGCCCGACGAGGCCGCCGCCGTGACGACGGCGCTGGAGTTGGGCTACCGACACGTCGACACCGCACAGATTTACGGGAACGAGGCGGTCGTCGGCGACGCGCTCGCGGCCGCCGACGTCCCCCGCGAGGACGTGACGCTCGCCACCAAGGTCTGGGCGGACAGCCTCGCGCCCGCCGACGTGCGCCGGACGACCCGCGAGAGCCTCGAAAAGCTCGGAACCGACTCGGTTGACCTCCTGTACGTCCACCGCCCCATCGACACCTACGACCCCGAGGCGACGCTTGCGGCCTTCGACGAACTCGTCGACGACGGCCTCGCCCACGGGGTCGGCGTGAGCAACTTCGCCGTCGCCGAGTTGGATGAGGCGCTCGACCTGCTCGACGCGCCGCTCGTCGCTCACCAGACGGAGTACCACCCGCTGTTCCAGCGCCCCGAACTCCTCGACCACGCCGAGAAACACGGCTACGACGTGGTCGCGTACTCGCCGCTTTCGGGGGGCCGCGTCCGCGACGTTGACGAGGTCGTCGCGGTCGCGGAGAAACACGACGCGACGCCCGAAGCGGTGAGCCTCGCGTGGCTGGCCGAAAAGGGGCTGTGTCCCATCCCGAAGGCGTCGAGCGAGCGCCACCTCCGGGCGAACCTCGACGCCGTCTCGCTGGAACTCGACGCGGGTGACGTGGCGACTATCGACAGTATCGAATCTGAGGTCGAACTGTTCCCCGAGTGACGAGTCAGGCGCTCGGTGCCGTCTCGAAGTCTCAATTTCGATACTAGTCCCGGAACGATTATAATAAGACGGGCGAGTGTCCGACCATGCGGATTCCGAGTGGGGTAAGCGGGTTCGACGAACTCATCCAGGGGGGTTTCCTCCCGCGCCGACTGTACGTACTGAGCGGGCCGCCGGGCAGCGGGAAGACGACGTTCACGTCGCAGTTCATGGCCGAGGGGCTTCGTAACGGCGAGAAGTGCATGTACATCACCATGCACGAGACCGAAGACGAGCTGATAAACGACATGTCGAGTTTCGACTTCGGCTTCGAGACGCTCGCCAGCTCCGAGGGCTTTCGATTCATCAACCTCGTGAGCCCGAAGGGGAAACACATTCTCAACAAGTTCTCCCAGAGCGGGGGGTCGTCGAGCGTCCAGAGCCTCACCGACAAAATCGTCGCGTTCGTCAACTCCCGGCAGGTCGACCGCCTCGTTATCGACTCGACGATGTTGCTCCGGCTGTTTTTCGCCAACGGCTCCGAGGAGATGACGCGGTTTCTGACGGCGCTCAAGCAGGGCGACGCCACGACGCTTCTCATCTCCGAGATGACCGACCCCTCGTCGTACTCCGACGAGCACTTCCTCGCCCACGGCGTGGTGTTCTTCCACAACTATCTGGAGGCGACGGGCATGACGCGCGGCATTCAGGTCATCAAGATGCGCGGGACGAACATCGACTGCGACATCCGGTCGCTCGAGTTCACCGACAACGGACTAGTCGTCGACCCCCGCTCGAAGGTCGACCTCTGAGGTAACCACAACAATGTACGAACGGGTCTTCGGAACGGACTGGCGGACGATTTCGGACGAGGAGGCCATCCGCCGGATGTACGCCCTCGGCGTCTCCAGCGCGCTCGGCCACCCGAACCGCGGCGAGTTCGAGCGCATCCGCCGGCAGGCCGGGACCGCCTACGGCCGGAGCGTCCTCCAACTCGCCTTCGAGGAGGGGAAACAGCGGGTCGCCCGCAACGAGTCGGAGTACGACTCGAAACAGGACGTCTGGGAGGCGCTCGTCGACGAGGAGACATCGCCCTCTACGGCGGGGCGCGCCGACGTGACGATGCAGAAGCCGACGGACAAACAGGGTATTCCCAAAGCCGTCGGCCGAGCGTCCGTCCTCGACGGCGGCGGCGACGACTTCTCTCGGATACGGCTGCCGGAGTTCCTCCGACGCGGGTAGCCGGCCGACCTCCGACGCGAGTAGCCGACGAGCCTTTGGGCGTCCGAACCCTCTCTGGACGCATGAGTGACAGCGACTTCAGCCTCTCCGAGTCCGAGTGGCGCGAGCGACTCTCGGAGGACGCCTACCGCGTCCTCCGCGAACAGGGGACCGAGCCGCGGTTCTCCGGCGAACACGTCGACCGGAGCGACGACGGCGTCTACCGCTGTGCTGGCTGTGGGACCGAGCTGTTCGACTCGGAGACGAAGTACGACTCGAACTGCGGGTGGCCGAGCTTCTACGCCGCCGAGGACTCGAACATCGAGCTTCGCCGCGACCTGAGCCACGGGATGGACCGCACCGAGGTCGTCTGTTCGACCTGCGGCGGCCACCTCGGCCACGTCTTCGACGACGGCCCGGAGCCGACCGGCAAGCGATTCTGTATCAACTCGGTCGCGCTCGACTTCGAGGCGGACGAACAGTAGGACCCGGAGTTCGGTGACCGGACCGAGGCCACCCGTCACCCACCCCACGCCGACCGCCGATGTGCGTCTGTTGGGGTCCGTTTCTGTTTTTCCCGTCGCACGGGGGAAAAGCCCTTTTCGAACCCGAACGCGCCCACAAGCACGACTTTGCGGTGCATCCGCTCGGTGTTAGGCTCGACCTAGGTCGAAAAACGTTCGCCCGACGGGGGCTATCCGACGGTGCGATCGCCTCGCCGAGAATCCCGGTGTCGCGGCGGTAGGACGGGTCTAACGTCCGTCTCCGGTGAGTAGCCGACACGTACCAAATTAGGGTGGTGACGTACGTGCTGTATGTCTCGCAGCTATCCGGTCCGCCGCACCCGACCCGGCGGACACCGCCGTTCACGCCGTACGCCCTCGTCGTCGCCGGCCTCGTGACGTTCTGTATCGCCGTTCTCGCCCCCGTCGCCGACCTCTCGGCGGGCATGTCGGTGATGAACGTCGCCGCCGGCGGGGCCACGCCGACGTTCGACGGCGGGACGCTCGTCATCAGCGGCGGTCTGCTCCTCATCAGCGCCGCATCGACGTTCTTCGGCGTCCTCCTGTTGCTGCTTCGGCTCTGAATCGGCGGGATGGCTCCGTGAACGCCGCGAGAATCGGAAAAATACGCGAGACACGGGACCTCGGACCCCGTTTCGGTGTTGTGACGTGTTCGCTCGCCCGGCGCGGGCGGGTTATCGCCGCTCGATGGGGGTGGCGAGGACGGGTATCTTCGACTGGACGACGACCGACCGCGAGACGCTTCCGAGGATGTTGTCCTCGAAGCGCGCGTGGGTGCCCATCGAGATGAGCGCCGCGTCGATCTCCTCGGCGAACGCAAGAATCTCCTCGGCCGGGTCGCCGCGACGGAGTTCGGTGGCGGCGTCGACGCCGTACTCGGCCATCGTCTCGGCGGCCTCAGCGAGCGCGGCTTCGCCTTGTGACCTGAGTTCCTCGTACACCTCGTCGACGCGCTCGTCGGCGAGCGTCAGGAAGGCGCGTTCGTCGACGACGTAGAGCAGGGAGACGGCGGCGTCGCGCTCTGCGGCGAGTTCCGCGGCGTCTTCGACGACCGGCTGCATCGAGTCGCTCCCGTCTATCGGCACGAGGATTGTGTCGTACATCAACTGGGAGTTAGGCGGGGACAGTATCACCCTCTTCGCCAGTTCCCGCGTGATGGGAACTACGAGATGCGGTGCGCAGAACGGCCGCTGCGCGGGAGTCCGTTCCCGGGTCCACAACAGAGGCGACGACGATGCGCACGACTACCCGTCACCGGTCGCGTCGTCGGTGTCGGTCTCGTTTTCGGTGTCCGCGTCGCTCTCCGGTTCGGTATCACCGTCCGCGGCCTGTTGCTCGGCGTACCGCTCGGCCCGCCGTTTCCAGTCGGTGACCCGCTGCGCCGACACGTCCGCGGCGGCGGCGAGTTCCTCGTCGGACGCCTCGCGGAGCGCCGACACGGTGTCGATGCCCGCCGCTCGGAGCCGGGTCGCGTACGCCTCGCCGATGCCGCGGATGTTCCGCGGGTCCTCGGGGTGTCGTTCCGCTTCGGCGGCCGCCTCGGCACCGACGCCGCCCGCCGAGACGACCGTCGCCAACTGTTCGGTCATCGCATCCACGCGACCGTCGAGGCCGTCTACTCGGCCTTCAACCTCGTCGATGCGCGCCGCGAGGTTTTCGTGGGTGTGTTCGGTCTCCCCGTCGGCGACGGTGGTTACGCCCGCAACGTCCGGGTCGACGCCGGCTTCGGCGGTGGCCGGGTCAGTGTCGTCGTCGCGGTCGTCGGTCCCGCTCTCGCCAGTCTCGTGTTCGTCTCCGTCTTCGTCGCCTTCGGCCTCGTCGCCTTCGGATACGTCGCCCGCGTCGTCGCCGACGCCTTCCTCGGCGAGCGAATCGCCCGGTGCCACGTCGTCGGGGAGGACGTACACCAGCGACTCCCGCGGTACGTACCCGATGACCTGTTTGCGCTTCTTGTCGGCGGTGAGGACGACTCCGCCAGAGTCGAGCGCCTTGTAACCGCCGCACTCGAAGCTGGTTCCGTCCGTGAGATACACCTTCATAATCAATTATTGGTTTTAGGACAGGATGAGTGTTGTCGCTCCGCTGTCGGGGGTTTATCATCGCTCGCAGCGCCTCACGACGCATGGACGTGTTCGTCATCGGCGGCACCGGACTGCTCGGCACGGGAATCGTTCGGCGACTCCTCGCCGCGGACCACGACGTGACCAGCCTCCAGCGGGGCGAGACCGACGACGACCTCCCAACAGGCGTCGAGCGGGTCACCGGTGACCGCGGTGACCCCTCGGTGCTTCGCGGCGCGATTCGGGACGCGAGCCCCGAGGTCGTCGTCGACATGGCGTGTTTCGACGCCGAGACTGCCCGTGAGGCGGTCGAAATCTGCCGGCCCGTCGCCGACCGCTACGTCTTCTGCAGCACCATCGACGTGTACCACCGACCACCGCCGAAGAATCCCGTCACCGAATCGAGCCCGCGGAACCCGCCGGTCAGCGACTACGCGGCCGGGAAAATCGCCGCCGAAGACGCGTTTTTCGACGCGCACGACCCCGACGAGTTCGAAGTGGTCGTCCTCCGCCCGTGGAACACCTACGGCGAGGGCGGAACGCTCGTCCACACGCTCGGCATGGACTCGTCGTACATCGACCGAATCCGCGAGGGGAAGCCAATCGTCGTCCACGGGGACGGCACCTCGCTGTGGGGGCCGTGCCACCGCGACGACGTGGCGCGGGCGTTCGTCGGCGCGGTCGAGCGCCCGGGCGTCGGCGGCCGCGCCTACAACGTCACGAGCGAGGAGACGATGACGTGGAACCAGTACCACGAGCGCGTCGCGGCCGCGCTCGACGCGCCTGCCCCCGACCTCGTTCACGTCCCGACCGAGGTGCTTCGCGCGGTCGCGCCCGACCGGACGCGGATGCTCCGAGACCACTTCCGGTACAGCACCGTCTTCGACAACAGCCGGGCGAAGGCCGACCTCGGATTCCGCTACACGGTCGAGTTCGAAGAAGGCGTCCGCGGGGTAGTGTCGTGGCTGGACGACCACGACGCGGTCGAGCCGTGGGACGCCGACCCGCTTTCGGACGACCTCGCGGCCGCGTGGCGGGACGCGACCGACGCGTTCGTCGCGGGGTTCGAGTCGGGCGAATGAACGCCCTGAGGCGGTGACCGAACCGGCCGAGTCGAAACCAGTCGTCCCCTGAACTCACTCCGGCTTCTGCAGAATCAACTCCTCACAGGCGTGTCGGTGCGATTCGCCCGCGGAGTCGTCGTCAAAGACATACTCGTCGCTGTGGCGGACTTCCCAACCGTCGTAGTAGCCTGCCAGTTCGCCGGGGTCGTAGAGGTGTTCGTTTTCACCCCAATCGGGTGCCGGCGCGACCTCCGGGTGGTCGACGAAGGCCCACACCGCGTGAACGCCGCCGGGGCGCGTCGCCTCGCGGAACCGTCGGAACTGCGACTCGCGGTTCTCCGGGCGGACGTACTGGAGTGTCCCGATGGAGTAGACCACGTCCCAGCGCGACTCGAACGCGAGGTCGTTCACGTCGGCGCACCGGGTCGTGAGTTCGACGCCCCGCTCTTCGGCGAGTCGTTCGGCCTTGTCGAGACCGTTCGGCGAGATATCGACCGCCGTCACGTCGTGGCCGCGCTCCGCGAACCGGACCGCGTCGCGCCCCTCACCCGCCCCGAGGTCGACGACTTCGGGGTGCGTCTCCGGCGAGACGGCGTCCGCAGTCCGGGTCGCGAGTTCGTTCGGTTCCGTCCCCCAATAGTAGTCCGCGCCGTCGTACAGCCGCTGTAGCTCCTCGAATCGCATGACGTGACCGATTCGAGGCGGCCTGATACGACTTGTGGCTCGGTCGGCCGCGACGGTCGCGGCGACCGTGACGCCCACGACGCCCGCGACGCCCCGCGAACAACGGTCGCTCCCGCGTCGTAGGAACGAGCGTCGCCTTTTCACCGATTCCGCACCGATATTCGGACATGCTCCGAGCCCTGTTGGCGGCGTTCGGTCTGGTGGAACTGCTCTTCCCGGACAAACTGGTCGCGGTGATGACGCGCCTCGCCTACGAGGACGGCGGCGAGATGACGGTGAAACCGTGGGTGGTGACGGCGGCGCGCGTCGAGGGAGCGGTGTTCCTCCTCGTCGCGCTGTTCGGCCTCCGCGGTCGGTGCGGCGGTGACGGCGAGGCCGACGAAGACGAATAACTGCGTCTCGCGGGCGTCACCGACGCTGGTGACTCGGCCCGCGAAAGAAGCGACCGCGGCGAGAGAATATGAGACTGTGCGCGGAAATCGGTCGCCGAGCGACTCGTGTTCCGCCGCGTCGGTGCGACGCGTGCGTCCGGCTCAGGCGAGTCGCGCGAACGCGAGCGACCCGCTCGTGTTCTTGATGTAGACGCGGACGGTCTGTCCTTCCTGCGCGCCGGGCACGAAGATGGTGTACTTCCCGCGCTGGGCGACGCCGTCGCCCTTGCGGCCGGTCCCGGTAATTTCGACCTCGTAGGTGCGACCCTCTTCGACGGCCTCGCGCTGGCGCTTGTTGCTCACGCTGGAGCGCTTTTGGACCGGGCGGAACGCACCACAGGCCTCACAGCGAAGCATGTCGACGCCGTCCTCGGTGACGAGGCGGGTGTCCGGCAGGCCACACTCCGAGCAGATGACGTACTCCTCGACGTAGCCGTCGATGGCCTCCTCGAAGTCGTTGATGGAGAACGATCCGCTGTAGCGGGCGCGGTCGCCTTCCAGCTGACCGCTGGTCCCGAGGGTGCGCTGGATGGCGCTGTGGAGGTGCGCGGGCGTCCGCGAGAGCGCGTCCGCGATTTCCCCGAGGTTGGTGAGGCGGGTGAACGCGCCGTCGGTCTCGCCGGACGGGTCCGGCACTTTGAGGCGTTCCTGTTCGACGTTTCGTTCCGGTAGGACGTTGAGCGCTCGGTCGAGCGCAGTCTGATACTCCATAGGGGTTCGAGTGTCTGGCGACGTATAGCCGTTCCGTGACCGTCCTTCCCGCGACACCGACGCGCCGCTGTTCGTTTCACCGCCTCCGTCGGCGGAATCGAGCGCCACGCCTTCGGCGCTGGCTCTCGAACGCCTTTCCATGGGCTACACGTGGCAGTACTATGACCTCGTCCTCCTCGGCATCCTCGGGAGCCTCGTCGCCGGCGTCGTCGCCGGCCGACTCACCTCGATGGAGCCGCAGACGACGCTCGTCGGCTTCAGCGCCCTCGCGGCCGTCGTGATGGCGCACGGCCTGTTCGTCAACGGTCCTGTGGACGAGCCAGGTGACCTCGCCGACGAGGTTGAGGCGCTGAACTGAGTCGGGCGACCTGACGACCGTCGGTCGTTCGCTCGCACCTCGTCGTCTCCCCGCGCGTCCTTACTTGCCGTCGACGACGCGGTTCGTCAGCGTTCCGACGCCCTCGTACCAGACCTCCACGTCGTCACCGGGTTCGACCAGCCCGGGGTTCGCCGGGCTGCCGAACGAAATCACGTCGCCCGGCTGGAAGGTGTAGCGCTCCGAGAGGAACGAGACGACCTCCGCGGGCGAAAAGAGCATGCGCTCGGTGTTGGCTTCCTGCCGGAGTTCGCCGCCGACGTGGGTCGTCATGTCGATGTTCGCGGGCTCTACGTTAGTCTCTATCCACGGGCCGAGCGGCCCGGAGCCGTCGAACGCTTTTCGAGCCGTTCGGCCGGGCTGGTCGAGCGCATCGAGGTCGTTGAGAATCGTGTAGCCGCGGACCACGTCCGACACGTCTTCCTCGGCCACGTCAGAGCACTCGCGGTCGATGACGGCGGCCAGTTCGCCGGCGTAGGTCAGTTCGTCGGTCCAGTCGGGGTACTCGATGTCCGCACCGGGGTCGAGCACCGACACCGGCGGCTTGATGAACCAGTCCGGCTGGTCGGGAATATCGTAGTTCATCTGGTCGACCGTCGCCGCGTAGTTCCGGCCCACGCAGTAGAGCGCGGTCGGCTCGCAGGGGGCGAGCAACTCGGCGTCGACGCCGACTTCGTACTCCTCGCCGTCGGCCGTTACGACGCCGTCGTCGTACCGACCCGACACCACTCCGTCGTCGGTTCGAATCCGTGCCAATCGCATCGCTCTCCCGTCGGTCGGCCACTCACTTCAAGCGACGTGTCTCCGCAACCGAACGCGGGCTATGTAATAACGCGCGGGTCGTCGACGAGTTCAGTCGGACGCCGATTCCCGGTTCATCCGGGGCATCGACCGGTTCTCGCGGTCGACGAGGTTGTGGATGCGCTCGGTTCGCGTCGATTCGAACTGGCGCTGACACCGGGCGACGCCCGACGCGGGGTCGGTGGGGTCGGCGTTGGGGCGAGTCTCGCCCTCGGCGGTCGCGTCGCGGTCTGTTCGCAGGGTCGGTTCGTAGGTCGGGGTGGCGTTTGTGCTCACGATTTTGATGGTTCGGGTCGGTCGGACGGCTATGCGGCGACGAGAAGAGTTAGCGACGTACGCGTACGACCGACATTGTTGTACCCGGCAGTACAGACTAATCTATAATAAATATTCATGTTCGAACAGCGGCGCGGTTCGACCCGCGGTTGTGACCGCGTCGCAGCCACGTTCGTTCTCCCGCGAGTCGTACTCACTCACTCCCGCGAGTCGTACTCCTGATAGATGACGTGGCCGCAGGACTTGCAGTGGGAGGCGTCGGCGTCGTGGTAGGCCAGCCCGCAGTTCTGGCAGGTGACGGAGACCTTGTCGCGGTGGCCCCACTCCTTGACGATTTTGCTCGCCTGCCACGGGATGAGGATGATGCCCGCGAGGATGGCGGCGACCGTGACCCACCGCCCCGCCTCGGTCACCGGGACGATGTCGCCGAAGCCGACGGTCGAGAGCGCGACGACGACGAAGTAGAACGCGTCGCCGAACGTCCCGATTTCGGGGTTCACCCGGTGTTCGAACGAGTAGAACATCCCCGCGGCGACGAAGAAGATGGTGAGCACCGTCAACAGCAGTTTCATCACGCGGAGCGTGCCGACGGAGACGGTGCCGAAGAAGAACTCCTCGTCGCGCGTGAACCGGTAGAACCGGAGGACACGGACTACTCGAATCGCCCGCAGGAAGCCGATGTTGGCGGCGAGCGACGAGACGGGAAACACGAGCACCGCCAGCGTCGGCAAGATAGCCAGCAGGTCGATGAACGAGTAGACGTTGAACAGTTCGGCAGTCCGGTCCCGCGCGCCGTAGAGACGGAGGAGGTACTCGGCGAGAAAAACGAGAGAGACGGCGACCTCGACGGACCAGAGCATCGACTGGACCGACGCCGAAACCGGGTAGGTCTCGGCGACGAACACCCCGACGAACAGGAGGTTGAGCCCGAGGAGCGCGATGTCGATGGCCTTGCCGATCGCGGTCCGGTGGTCGAGCAGATAGAACCTGACCACGTCCCGGGGCGTCTCGCGGTGCGACCCGCGCGCATGACCGTCCATACCCCGTCTTCGGCGGAGAGATACTTATACCGTCGTTCGTGGGACGGTGGACTGACGGCGGCGACTCGGCGGCGACCGTTTCAGAGGACGATTGCGCCCTCGGGGAGTAGCTCCCGTTCGGTTCGCCGCGCCTCCTCGCCTTCCTCGACGAGCGTCGGCTCCTCGACCGGTTCAGAAAACCGGTTCGGGTCCGGTTCGACTCGCTTGAGCATCGACGAGAACACCGGACCCTTCCGGCCGCCGGCGGAGGTGATACCGCCGTACTGTCGCTCCTCGAACGTCGACTCGTCGGGGCTGGGGAACTCCTCGCGGATTATCTCCGCGGTGTCCCTGATGTACTCGGCAGCCTCCTTCTGCGAGTAGAGGCTCTCGTTGTAGTAGCGCTCGGCGTACTTGTCGTCGAGTTCCTCCGTGGAGTGTTCCGGCGACTCGTAGAGGACGGACTCCGTCGTCGTGTGGCCGCTGGCGAATCGGATGTTGACCGTGAAGCAGTCGGGATACCGCAGGATGATGGGGAAAAACAGCATGTCGGTGACGGTGATTCGCTGTTGCATCCGCCAGAGCCCCTCGAAGTAGTAGGCCGTGAGTGCGCCGACGCGGTCGTCGCGCTCGCCGCGGTTGTACGCCATCGCAATCTCCTCGTAATCGTCGCCGGCGATGTGGCGACAGCGCCGCTTGTAGCTCTTCGCAATGCCTTCGAGTTGCGTCTCGTAGGCTTCGAGCAGGGAGATATTGGGGTCGGCGAGCATGTCCGCCTTCCGCTCTTGGGCGTCCGCGATGTTCATCATGTTCTCGTGGAACAGCCGTTCGGCGTCCTCGTCCGGCAGCGGCGTTCTGACTGCCTGCCGGTACAGCACCCGCGTATCCCCGTTGAATGTGACCCGCTGCTCGCTCATCTCGTGAAGATGTAATGCGGCGAGTAGAAATGAATTCGTTGGTAATCCGGACGGTTTCCCGAAAGTCGCGAGACACGAAATATAAACCGACTACTGAACCCGGAACCAGTTACGACTGACTCGGTTCGTGTCAGTCGTCGGTTGTCACGTGGCCGTCCGCGGCGACCGACTCGTCGGCCGCGTCGAAAAGCGGGCTCTGGTCGCCCGGCGCGAGCGTGTTGAGCACGAGCGCCGTCAGCGCGGTCACGATGACGGGCTGACTGAAGAACGTCGCGGCGGCCTGCGGGAGCCCCGAAAGCGCGTCGGGTCGCGTGGCGACGCCGAGGCCGAGCCCGAGCGAGGCGGCGACGACGACCATGTTCCGGCGGTCGAGGTTCGTGTGGAGGAAGACGAGACGGACGCCGCTGGCGGCGACCATGCCGGCCATGAGCAGGACCGCGCCGCCGAAGACGGCGCTCGGGATGGTCGCGACGGCCGCGCCGACCTTCGGGCTGAGGCCGAGGACGGCGAGGACGACGCCCGCGATACCGACGACGTACCGGCTCATCACGCCGGTGAAGTTGACGATGCCCACGTTCTGCGAGAACGAGGTGACCGGGAACGCGCCGAACACCGACGCGATAGAACTCATGAAGCCGTCGGTGAACAGGCCGCCGCGGAACTCCTCGTCGGTCGGGTTGCGCCCCTCGGCGGCGGTGATGCCGGACATGTCGCCGACCGTCTCCATCGCGGAGACGAGAAACAGGAACGCGAAGGTGATGATGGGGACGGGTTCGAAGGTGACGCCGAACGCGCCGGGGCGGGGAATCGCGAACCACGCCGCGTCGCCGATGGGCGCGAAGTCCACCACGCCGAGCGGGACGGCGACGGCGTAGCCGACGGCGATACCGACGAGCGTGCTCAGGAGTCGCGTGATGCCGTCAGTGAAGAGGTTGAGCGCGATGGCGACGCCGAGGACGAGCGCCGCGAGGCCGATGTTGTGGGCCGCGCCGTAGTCGGCGGCTCCGACCCCGCCGGCGGCGTAGTCCATGCCGACCGGGACGAGGTAGAGCCCGATGATGACGACGACGAGCCCCGTCACCAGCGGCGGGAAGAACGGTTTGATGCGGTCGAACTGCCAGCCGATGAGCCCCTCGACGAGGAAGCCGGTGACGAGAATCGCGCCGAACACCGCGCTCAAGCCGTAATCGACGCCGATGGTCGTCGCCGCGCCGACGAAGGTGAAACTCGTCCCCATCACGATGGGGAGCCGCGAGCCGACCGGCCCGACGGCGTACGCCTGTACCACGGTCGCGAGCCCCGAAAACAGGAGCACCATCTGGACCACGTAGGCCGTGTCGGCGACGCCGAGGCCGACTTCGCCCGCGACGATGAACGCCACGGCGGTCGCCGGGACGATCATCACCGAGACGTGCTGTATTCCGAGGAGAATCGACTCCAGCAACGGCGGCCGGTCGTCGATTTCGTATTCGAGGCCGAGTTCACCGCTGTCGTCTGCCATCTGTACTCGCCACGAGCGACCCCCGTTCAATAATAGTTTCGCGTTCGAGCGTATTTCACTGCACCTGATACGTGGTATTAGGCACGGACGTGCACACTTGGCGGGCGAGTGGGGGAACTGACACCGCACCGACTGTACCGACTGTACCGGCTGCAACTGGCTCCGCTCAGTGAATCTCGACGCCGTCCTCGTCCACGCTGATGTCGATGAGGCTCGTCGCCTCGTAGTCGGTGTCGTCGAGGGCGGTCTCGCCGACCTTCCGGATGGCGACGACGATGTCCGAGATGTCCGCGCCGATGTCGTCGAGCGCGCCGCAGATGGCCGCGAGCGTCCCGCCGGTTGAAAGTAGGTCGTCCACGACGAGCACGCGGTCGCCGTCTTCGATGTCGTTGATGAACATCTCCGACTCGGAGTAACCGGTCGTCTGATGGAGCGCGACCTCACCGTCGAGGCCGTACTCGCGCTTGCGGATGACGACGAGCGGGATGTCCGTCTGGAGGGACAGCGCGGTGGCGATGTGGATGCCCATCGCCTCGGGCGCGACGATTTTGTCCACGTCGAGGTCGGCGGCGCGGGTGATGCCGACGACGACCTCGCGCAGGAGTTGGGGGTCGAGCATCGGCACGCCGTTACTGATGGGGTGGACGAGATAGGAGTAGCCGTCCTTGTCGATGATGGGCGCTTCGTGTAGGGACTCCTCGAGTCGCTGCATGGGGTCCGTTTCACGAATCGACTCAAAAGTGGTTCGCTCTCTACGTGCGCCGCCCGACCGCTGCCGCCGCGCTCGCGGCAATCCGAAAAACCTTCAATAGATTGTTATTTTTAATGTAGCAATGACAACACTATCAGTTGTCGTCCCCGCATACGAAGAACCCGCGAACCTCCAGCGATGTCTCTCGGCGCTCGATGGTCAGCCCGCAGAGGTGGTCGTCGTCGCCGCCGGTTCGGACCACACCGAGGAGGTGGCTCGCGACCACCCCGCCTGCGATATCGTTGTCCGCGACGACGGGCGCGGTCCCGGTGCCGCGCGCAACCTCGGCGTCGACGCCGCCTCCGGCGAAGTCGTCCTCTTTACCGACGCCGACACGGTCGTTCCCCCCGCGTGGGTCCGCACGCACCGGCGACACTACGACAACTCGAACGTCGTCGGCGTCGGCGGCCCGGCGCGCCCGCTTGAGGACACCCTCCGGCACCGCGCCCTGTTCAAACTCCTCTCGGACTACTGGTACCGCGTCTCGTGGCCCGTCGGGTTCGTCCAACAGCCGACGTTCAACTGCAGTTACCGCCGCGACGCGTTCGAGGCCCACGGCGGCTTCGACGAGACGCTCCCGTTCATGGAGGACACCGAACTCTCCTTGCGGCTGAAGGACCGCGGCGAGGTCGTCTACGACCCGGAGACCGAGGTCGCGACCTCCGCCCGGCGCGAGCGCGACGAGGGATACCTGTCACTGTTCCTGACGTACGCCCGCGCGTACGTCAGCCACTACGTCCGCGGCCAGCGGGTTCGCGGTCGCTACTTCGACTCACAATAAACTCGGTCAAGCCGCCCGGACTCGACGGTCTCCTCCACCGTCGGACCTTCGGAGAAGATGGCCTCGGCACTCATAGGGCTCCGCATCACCGAGTGCCTAGTTCGGTTCGGAACGGTGCCGTCGTCATCGGCCACCTCGCTCTCGCCCCGCAACCGAGTAATCTCCATCGGTCTCGTTCGTCCCGCAACCGACACGCTCAGGTCTGCTCCAACACGGACACGTCGATACGTGGGTACTGCACGCCACCCGAAATCGAGCTCTCACCGGCGGCGACGCCCCAGAGCCGGACACGCTCGTCGACGAGCAGTCGAAAGCCGATGTCGCCGTCGAAAAAGCGCCCGGTCGGCCATCGAGCGACTACGTCGCCGCTGAGTCGCCCCCGGTCGTCCTCGACGGCGACGAGCGCCAGTCGGACCTCGCCGCGCTCCATCGTCTCCTCGATGCGACCAGCGTACGTGACGGTCGTCCCCGCATACGACTCCGGGTTCGTCCGGAGGTCGGCGTAGGGAATCGTCGTCGCGTTCGCCGGCGTCGCGATTGTGGTCGTTCGGTTCGGGAGCGTCGACTCCTCCGGGAGGGGTTGTGGCGTCGGAATCGACCATTCGACGGTCGGAAGGCGCACGTTCGGGAGGCGAGCGTCGAGCCACGCCGCGTGGCGGGCGACCGCGGCGCGGAGCTTCGGCGACCGCTGGACGGCGTCGGAGATTTGCTCGACGGCGAGATACGTGACGAGGCCACCGGCGACGTAGGTTCCGGCCTTTTTCAGCGCCTCGCGGCGGGTGAGTCGGCCGGCATCGTCGCCTTCAGACTCGTCGCGCTCGCCTTCTGTGTCGTCGTCATCGCCTCCGCGGCCTTCGATCCGCTCGCCCAGCCAGTTCGTCGCCGCCTGTTCCTCTCGGGCAGCGAGGTCGCGGACGAACGACTCGACGCCGGTCTCGCGGATTTCGACGGCGATAGCCGGCGCGTCGAGAACGACGAGCCCTCGGCGGTGGGCGTCCGGGGCGACGCGGCCGCCACCGACCGCCGCCACGTAGGGTTCGATACCGGCGCGCTCGCACCCTCGGACGAACGCGCTCGTCTTGTCCGCGGTGACGGTTCCGGTGGACGTAATCCAGATTCGAAGTTCGCGCGTCGCGCCCTCGGGCGTCTCCCCGGCGGCTTCAACGTGCACGTCCGGGCCGCGGAACCGGACGCGCGTCTCGTAGCCACGCGCCTCCCAGACGCGCTCGAAGACGGCGGCGAGTTCCACGTCGGTGCGGGCCGAAACGACCGACGTGAGCGGGGGCGCTGTCATTGCGTCCGAGGTACCGGCCGGGGCTGTTAGGTGTTTGCGCCCGGTTCTCGGCGCTGAGAACGCGCGGCTTCGGGAGCGGGAACGAACGCCGCGTCAGCCGAGGTACCGGACGGCGGCGTCGGCGACGATGTCGGCCACCTCGACCACGTCGTCCGTGAAGACGAACTCGCCGGCGGCGTGGATGTTCTCGCCGTCGGGACCGACGATGACCGTCGGGAGGTCGGCGCGGTCGCCGAGGTAGTTGAAGTCGCCGACGCTGGAGAAGTAGCCGTAGGCGGGGTCGGTGTCGGCGACGGCGCGGGTGGAGTCTGTGAGGGCCGAAACGAGCGGGTGGTCTTCGTCGGTCACGTAGGGGCCGTACCGGATGCCCTCGTCGGGGGCTTCCCGGAAGCCGACATCAACTTCGCTCTCCAACCCGAGTTCCGCGACGGCGCGCTCGGCGTCGGTGCGGGCGTCTTCGAGCGTCTCGCCGACGACGACGTGGCGGTCCACCATGAGGCGAGCGCGCTCGGGGACAGAAAGCGTCTGACTTCCGCCCTCGATTTTCAGCGGGCAGGTCGACCCCGAGCCGAGCTTCGGGTGGTCGCCCACGTCGAGGTCGTCGAGCGCGGCCGCGAGTTTGCCGGCCTCGACGACCGCGTTGACGCCGGTGTCCGGTTTCGACCCGTGTGCGGCCTGCCCGCGCACTTCGATGTCGTAGAAGTAGCGGCCGCGCGCACCGAGCAGGAGCGCCGGGTTCTCGATGTCCTCCTGTGCGAGAATCGGGCCGGGTTCGGTGACGATGGCGGCGTCGCAGTCGTCGACGAGGCCGTCTCGGATGAGTCGGTCGGTGCCGAGTCCGTAGGGCCCCTCCTCGTCCACGACGGCCGTGAGGAGCACGTCGCCGGCGAGGTCGCAGTCGGCGAGGGCGTCGAAAGCGGTCATGACGGCCGCGAGGCCGCCTTTCATGTCGCACGCGCCCTGTCCGTACAGTTTCCCGTCCTCGATGCGGCCCGAACACGGGTCTTCGTCCCAGTCTTCGACTAGTTTCACGGTGTCCATGTGGGCGTTCAACAGGAGCGTCGGCGCGTCCGGGTCAGAGCCCGCCAGCCGGGCGACGACGTTGTCGCCCTCATACGCCGTAATGTCAGATTCGCTCACGTGGTGGTACTCCGGGTCGTGCCCGCGGGCGTCCAACCAGTCGTAGACGAACTCGCTTATCTCGGCCTCCTCGAAGTATGGGCTCGGAATCCGCACGAGTTCCTGCAAGAGGTCGATGGTCTCGTCGGGGTCGATACGGGGGACTGAGTCGCGGTCGCAGTCGGAGTCGCCCGAGTGGTCACCGCGCGGCGTCGCGTCAGTCATCACTTACCCCGCGAACCGAGGGGTTGTACTCGTCGGAGGGCACGCCGGGGAGCGTCCCGAGAATGGCCTCCACGTCGTGGTCCTTCTGTTGGCCGCGGTACCAGTAGACGCCGAAGACGACGAGGCCGACGGCGGCCCACGGGACGTAAATCGACAGCGAGCCCTTGTACGCCTCGGTCAGGAGGCCGACCGCGCCGAGCGAGCCGATGAGTCCCGTCACCGTGAGGAGCGACGGGCGCGAAAAGCCCGCCTCCGCGCGGAGGTCGGTGCGGCTGTAGAGCACGTACAGCACCGTTATCGACACCGCGGCGTAGGCGATGAGGTAGCTGAACGTCGCGATGGCGATGGCCTGACTGAGACCGGTGCTCCAGAAGGTGAGCCCAGAGGCGACGACGTAGAGCGTCAACAGCGACCAGTGGGGCGTCCCGAAGCGGTCGGAGACCGCCGAGAACTTCTTCGGGAACACCTCGTCCCACGCCCATGAGTAGGGCATCTTGATGCCCGCGGCCATGACCGCGTGGACCGACGACGCGGTGGCGAGGAGACCGCCGATGCCGACGATGGCGGTGCCGATGTCGCCGAGGAACACTTCGGCGGCCGTCGAGAGCGGTCGCGCCGAGTTCGCGAGGACCGTGTAATCCCCGACGACGCCGTAGATGACGCCGGCGGTCAGCACGTACAGGAAGATGAGGATGGCCGTCCCGCCGGCCATCGCCAACGGGAGGTTCCGCGAGGGGTTCTTCACCTCCGCGCCCATCTGCCCGGCGACGGCGATGCCGATGTAGGCGTAGAACAGCGGGACCGCGGCGGCGACGAAGCCGTCGAAGCCGCCGGTGAAGAACGGCTGGTAGTTCGCGGCGTCGATGTTCAGCAATCCGGGGCCGACGAGCACGAGTATCGACAGGATGAGGAAGCCGAAGATGGCGTTCTGGGAGACGCTGTAACTCTTCGCGCCGACGAGGTTGACCAGAAAGAGAACCGTCAGCAGGCCGAATCCGGCCAGCGTCGGGTCGACCGAGGGATAGAACACCTGTAAGTAGCTCCCGAACCCGATGGCGAGGACCGCGTCGGCGGCCATGTAGCCGAGCCACTTCGACCACGTCACCACGAACCCGGGGAGGCGGCTGTCGAACGTCCGTGAGACGTAGGCGTACGACCCCGCCGCGCCGGGGAAGATAGTCGCCATCCAGCCGTAGTTGAGCGCGATGCTCATCGCGAGCAGCCCCGAGAGGACGACGACGAGGATGACGCTCGGTCCCGTCGTCGAACTCGCCGTGCCGAGGGTGACGAACAGCCCCGCGCCGAGAGTGCCCGCGACCACGGTGCTCACCGCGCCGAACAGTCCGATGTCCCGCGAGAGGCTCCGCCCGTCGTTCACGTCTATCGATGACATGCTATCACATGGGTTAGTTGTCGCGTAAAGTACCCCTCCCTCTCATGAGTGGGTGGACGGCGAACCCGCCGGATTTCGACCCCGAGAACCCGAAGCACGGAGTCAGTAGTCGCCGAGCAGTTTCGATTCGGCTTTCCGGAGGTGTTCGAGGAGCGTCGCCTTCGAGATGTCCAATTCGGCCGCCAGCGACGCGGCGCTCACTTCGCGGGGCCACGTGTAGTAGTCGCGGCGGCGGGCCAGTTCGTACACCTCGCGCTGGCGCTCGGAGAGCGCGTCGGTCCGGAACATGCCGCCGCCGTCCTCGGGGGCGGTGATGAGTTCCACGTCGATGTCCGCGTTCCGCTCCTCGCGAATCTCTTCTAACCGCTCGTGGACGGTCTGTCGCGTCTCGTGGACGAGCACGGTCCAGCGCTCGCGGCCGCCCTGCATCCGAACCGGCTCGTCGGGGATGAACCCCCGGGAGACGAGGGCGTCGTTGATGGAGTTCTCGAGGTCGTAGCGAACGACGATGCCGCGGGCCGCGCTCCCCGGGACCCCGACGTCGCCGTCGTGTTCGTCGGTCTCCCACACCGACTCGGTCAGCGGGGACGCGCGGATGGCCGCGAGTAGTTCGTCGACCTCCTCGGCCGTGTCGGCGTAGGCGGTGAAACGCCCGTTGGCGAGGCCGTCTATCTCGTGGACGCCGTGGCCGAGCAGGCCGCCGCTCGTCTCTTTCGTCACCTGTAGCGTCCAGCAGTCCGGGTGCCAGATGTCGAGGCAGACGCGAACGCCCTGTGCACCCTCTCGTGCCATTCGTTGGCGTGGAAGGGTGCTCACCGGGCAAAAAAGTATCCCACCTGACGCGATGCGATGCGATGCAACGGCCGGTAGCGCGGGCCGAGGCGGCCGTCTGCGGGCCTCGCGGCGTTACTCGATTCGCTCGCGCGCCGCGGCGACGAGCAGCGGGAGCATGATGGTCGCGTCGCCGAGGACCGTCGTGTTGCGGGCGTCCTTCTCCAGTTTGCCCCACGAGCGCGCCTCGTCGAGCGTCGCGCCCGAGAGGCCGCCGGTCGCAGCGGGGTCCATCGTAATCTGGACGCCGTAGTCGTACGCGCCGGGCGTGACGAGCATCGTCTGGAGCGTGAAGTTCTTCGGGACGCCGCCGCCGACGAGGAGACAGCCGGCCGTGTCGGCGTCGTACGCGAGGTCGGTCAGCGGCGTCATGTCGGCCAGCGCGTCCAGCGAGAACGACGAGGTCTGCGAGTACATCCACGCCTGTAGGCCGAGGACGGAGTCCTGAACTGCCGGACAGTAGATGGGCACGTCGGCCTCGTAGGCCGCGGCGGCGACGCCGGCGTCTTCCTCGATTCCCTCGCGGTCGTTGACCTCGCTGTTAGCGCGGCCGAGTTCGCGGCAGAGGTCGGCGATGCTGACGGTTCCCTCTTCCTCCAGCGCCGGGAACACCTCGTCGCGTAGGTGCGACTCGAACAGCGCGAAATGCTCCTGCGGGAGATAGACGTTGTAGATGCGGTCGACCTCCTCGTCGCGGAGCGTCTCGTCGTGCTCGCGTTCGGTCTTCTCGCCGTGGTGCTCGGCCCCGTGTTCCCGCGAGCCGTGCGAGGGGGAACTGGACGGGTCCGGATGAGCTCGTCCGTGATGGTGCTTGCCCCCGATGGCCTCGATGGCGTCGTGGGTGAGGTTCGCGCCCGTCGTCACGAGGGCGTCCACGTAGCCGTCGCGGATGAGGTCGGAGACGACCTTGCGCATCCCGGTCGGGACCATCGCGCCGGCAAGCGACATGAACACCGTGCAGTCGTCGTCGGCCAGCATCTCGGCGTAGATGTCGGCGGCCTCGTGCACGTCGGCCGCGCCGATGCCCGCGTGGCCGTACTGCTCGACTAACTCGCCGACGGTCATGCCGCCGCGGACCTCGGCGTGGCCCAGCGGGTCGTGTTGGAACTCCTCGCGGTCCGGCATCTCGTAGCCGTCATCGTCGTGGTCGCTCATGCCAAGGAGTGCGTCGGCCGAGCGTTTGAACGCCCCGGTCCGACGGGACCGTGCCGGGCGTTGCCGGTCGCTGCGCACTCGGTCCCTCTCTCGGTGTTGGCGGACATCCCCCGCAAGGTTATCCTGTCTGTCGTGCCATCTATTAGCATGCCAGTACGCCCGAATTTCCTCGAACGGCTCGTGCTCCACCGACTCAACAGGGGGCCGGCACCGCTTCTGGACCTGTTCGGTGCGGCGGGGTTCGAGTCACTCGCCCTCGCGCTGGATATCGGCGTTTTCGAGGCGCTCGCCGACGCCGATGAGCCGCTCTCGGCGAGCGCGCTGGCCGCCCGCGTCAACGCCCACCCGGACGGGCTCGCGATGCTGTGTGATTTCCTCGTGACCGAGGGCTATCTCTCGACCGCGGACGACGGATACGGGCTCACGGCGATGACCGAGTCGTGGCTCCTCGCGCGGTCCGAGACGAACATGGGGCCGTGGTTCACGTTCTGGGACGAACTCGTCTTTCCCTTCTGGGAACGGGAGCTCGAAACCGCGGTCAGGGAAGGTGAACCGAGCCAGACGATTTACGAGTGGTTCGACGAGGAGCCCGCCCGATGGGAAACCGCACAGGACGGCTTTCGGGCCACGGCGTCGCTGCTCGTCGACGACGTCGTCGAGGCGATGACCGTTCCACCGGGAGCGACCCGGCTCGTCGACATCGGGGGCGGCCACGGGCTGTACGCGTTCGAGCTCTGTCGGCGACACCCGAACCTCTCGGCGACCATCTTCGACGTTCCCGGCGCGGTCGAGACGCTTCGAAACGACGTCCCGCCCGACGTGGTGGACTCCATCGACACGCGGGCGGGCGACTACCGAACTGACGACCTCGGCGACGAGTACGATGTCGCGCTGCTGTTCAACGTGATACACGCTCACGACCCCGCGGAGAACCGCGCGCTCTTCGAGCGCGTCGCCGACGCGCTCGCCCCCGGGGGACGGCTCGTCGTGCTCGACCAGTGGGAGGGAAGCGGGCGCACCCCGGTCAGCCGGGCGGGCCTGCGGTTCGTCGCCTTGACCTACCTGACGACGCTCGGCGCGACGGTGTACTCGACCGACGAGGTTCGCTCGTGGCTCCGCGCCGCCGGGTTCTCAGGCGTCGAGCAACGCGGTGTCGGCCCGCTCCCCGGCGTGGCGATTCTGGAGGCGACGAAGTGACCGCCGCCGACCCGCTGCGCGGATTATAGCCCAGTCGGGTGACTGACGTACTCGGTCTCCAGCCCCCACTCGTCGGCGAGGTCGCGCAGGCTCCGCACTCCGAACGTCTCGGTCGCGTAGTGGCCAGCGAGGAACACCGAGATGCCGGCCTCGCGCGCCTCGTGGTACACCTTCTGTTTCCCCTCGCCGGTGACGAGCGCGTCGACGCCGCGGTCGATGGCCTCGTCCAGCCAGTCGACGCCGGAGCCGGTGACGACCGCGACCGACGAAAGCTCGTCGGGGCCGAAGTCGAGGACGGTCGTGCCCGCGCTGCCGTCCAGTTCGTCGAGCGCCGCCCGGACCTCGTCGGCCGTCTTCGGCGACTCGAAGGTCCCCGCCTGCCCGATGTGAATCGGCCCGAGCGACCCGAACGGCTCGGTGTCAGTTAGTCCGAGGTGGTCCGCGACGCCGGCGGCGTTGCCGACTTCCTGATGGCCGTCCAGCGGAAGGTGCGAGACGTAGAGCGCGAGGTCGCCGCGAAGCAGCGGCTCGATGCGGTCGAAGTCGCGACCCGTCACTCGGTCGAGGCCACCCCAGACGAGGCCGTGGTGGACGACGAGGAGGTCGGCGTCGGCGGCGATCGCGGCGTCGATGGTCGCTTCCGCGGCGTCGACCGCGAAGGCGACGTTCTCGACCGATTTCTCGGCGGGGCCGACCTGCAGGCCGTTTGCGCTGGCGTCCACGTCGGCGAACTCGTCGGTCGCGAGCGTCTCGTCGAGTCGGGCGACGATGTCGGAGAGCTGCATACCGGGGAGTCGTGACTCGGGGACTTGTAAGGAACGGGGTTCGCTTCGGGACGGTTACTCGTCTGCCCGCCCGGCGGCGTGCGAGAAGACGAACTCCCGGAGGAGCTTCGCCGCCAGCGACGCGGCCTGTCCGTCGTCGCGGTCGTTGACCTCGACCACGTCGAAGCCGTCGGCGTGGGGCGCGACCGCTCGGACCGCGTCTCGCATCTCCCGGGAGGTGAGCCCGAACGGCTCTTTGGTTCCCGTGCCGGGCGCGAACGCCGGGTCCGCGGCGTCGATATCGACGCTCAGGTAGACCGACTGGTCGTCGTCGAACTCGGGTTCCCAGTCGGCGACTGATTCGGGTTCGACCACGGTCACGTCGTCGGCTTCGGCGCGCTCCCACTCGTCGGGTGAGCCGGTTCGCGCACCGAGAATCACGGCCTCGTCGACGCCGAGTTCGTCGAGGACGCGGCGGGTGACGGTGGCGTGGCTCCACTCGTTGCCGTCGTACTCGCGACGGAGGTCGAGGTGGGCGTCGAGACAGACGAACACGTCGGGTTCGACGCCGGTGACGCCGGCGGCGGTGACGGTGTGTTCGCCGCCGAGGACGATTGGGACGGCGTCGTCCCAGACGGCGTCGCGGGCGCTCCCGGCGAGCCATTCGACGTACTCAGGTGCGTCGTCCCACGCGCGGACGTCGCCCGCGTCGTGGACGCGTAAGTCAGTGAAAAACTGGTCGGTGCGCCGGTCGTAGTCGTCGAACGACTCGGCGAACCGACGGATTCGATTCGGTCCGAAACGGGTTCCGGGTTGGAAGGACGTCGAGATGTCGAGCGGAGCGCCGAGAAGCACGTAGTCGGCGACCTCGCGGTCTGCGATTGCTCCGGGAAACATCTCTGTGGCCCCCGTTTAGACGATTTTTCGCTGGCCTTCGTATTCGAGGTACTCGATCTCGTCTTCGGGGTTGAGGTCTTCTTCCTCGGGGATGCGCATCGTGAACGTCTGGTAGGTCTCGAGGTCCATGATCTGGGCGTCCTCGCCGGTGACGGAGACGACCTGACCCTGCTTCCGCTCGATGATGGGGACCCACACCTTCGCGTCGACAGGCTGGGAGAGCGAGCGCTTCTTGCTGTCGAAGACACCGCGCGCTTCGACGCGCGCCTTCGCGCTGCCGTGCTTACCGGGCTTTGCGGTACTGTAGGCGTAGATTTTGCACGGCTTTTCTTCCATCATGACGTAGCTCCCTTCTTGGAGCTCGCGCACCTGCTTCTGCTCTTTCGCCATGTCTCTCCGTTATCGGATGGAGGGTATAAACGGTTTGGAACCGTCTTCGCACGCGAATCCTTGCCGTGAACGTCGCGAGCGGCTGGCCCGACAGTCACGCGTCTTCGACCGCGTCGGCCTCGGCCATCTCGGGGTCGAACCACGTCCCCGCCGCGTCCCGTCTGGCGAGGCTCCCGAGCGCCCCGGACGCGACGTTCGGGAGCGAGAGCGCCAGCATGATGGCGGTCGTCAGCTCACCCGCCGTCTCGAACATCGGAATAAGGTACTGGAACGGAAAGAGAATCGGCGTCCGTTCGAGGAAGGTGAGAAGCACGGAGACCGGCATGAGCAGACAGCCCCAGACGACGCCGGCCATGAGGCCGTGCCAGCCGCCGTCGGCGGGGTCGGTGCCGACGACGTAGCCGGCGAGCGCGCTCCCCGTGACCCCCCCCGACGAGGGTGAACTGGCCCGTCATCGCGTAGACGAGCGATTCGGTGCATGCGGCGAGACACACCCCCACGAACACCGGTCGCCACTCCGTCATGAGCGAGAGTGTATCGGCGGGAACCGATAAAATTACGCGTTCGATTCTCAGCTTTGATTACTCTCTGCGGCGCTCTTTGAGGTTCTGCCGGGTGAACTGCGGCGTCGCCCGGAGCCCCTTCCGCGAGCGGAACGACCGCCAGAGGAGCAGGGCGACGACGCCCGTCGGCGCGCCCGCCGCGCCGACCGCGACGAGATTCTCCGGGTTCAGCGCGTAGATGATGACCGTCGAGACGAAGCCGAACGACAGGAAGATGCCGTAGATGAGCCGCTTGGCCAGTTTGTCGAGGATGCCGCGGTTGTCCTCCAGCCGAACGTTGAGTGTCAGGTTGTCACGGTCGGCCCGGTCGAGGACGCGTTCGAGTTTGGGCGGCACGCGGAACAGCGACTGGGCGGTCTTTTGACCCTGCTGGCCGACGCCCTCGATGATTTTCTGGACGCTCTCTTCCCGGTACCCCTCCTCCGTCAGGTAGTCGGTCGCCACCGAGATGAAGTCGAACTCGGGGTCGAGCGTGACGCAGACCCCCTCGACGACGCCGGCGACCCGGAGCACGAGCGCGAGATTCCGTGGGAGTCGAAGCGGGAACTCGTAGATGGTCGATTCCACCTGTTCGAGGATCTGGTTGACGCGGTACTGCTCGATGTCGTCGCCGCGGGCGTCGGCGATGGCGAGTTCCATCACGTCGCCCATCACCTGCCGGTCGACGTTCGGGCTGAGCGTCCCCATCTCGATGAGCGTGTCGAGGATGCCGTCGACGTCCTGGTTGGCGACGGCGATGTAGAACTCCACGATTTTGTCCTGGATGAACGGGTCGACCTCGCCGTGCATCCCGAAGTCGTAGAAGATGATGCGGCCGTCGTCGGTCACGGAGAGATTCCCCGGGTGGGGGTCGGCGTGGAAGACGCCGTCCTCGACGATCATCTGGAGGTAGATTCGCTGGAGATTCGTCGCCAGTTCGGTCCGGTCGACGCCGAGGTCGTCCAACGCGTCGATGTTGTTTATCTTGGCCCCGGGGAGGTACTCCATCGTGAGCACACGGTCGTCGGAGCGCTCGGGAATCGGTTCGGGGATGACGAGCGTGTCGTCGTCCGCGAAGTTCTCCTGAATCTCGACGAGCGTCTCGGCCTCCTCGTCGTAGTCCATCTCCTCGCGGATGGTCTTGGCGAACTCGTCCGCGAGGTTCTCCAGCGAGAACGCCCGCCCCTCGCCGATAAAGCGCATGAGGAGCGGCATCGACCACCGGATGACCCGGAGGTCGGCCTCGACGAGGTCCTCGATGCCGGGCCGGCGGACCTTGACGGCGACCTTCTCGCCTTCGTACTCGGCGACGTACACCTGCCCGAGGCTCGCGCCGCTTATCGGCTCGGTGTCGAACGCGTCGAACGCTTCCTCGACGGGACCGAGTTCCGCTTCGAGGACGGCTTTCGACTCGTCCCACGGCGCGGCCGGTACGTCGTCTTGGAGGCTTCCGAGCACCTCGATGTACTCCGGCGGGAGGATGTCGGGGCGCGTCGACAGCAGTTGTCCGAGCTTGATGAACGTCGGCCCGAGCGTCAGTAGCGACTCCAAGAGGACGTCGGCGCGCTTGACGCGCATCTCGGTCGTGACGCGTCGGCCGCCGCCGAACAGGAGGTATTTCCGCTTGTCACGGGTGTACGCGACGATGAGCGGGAAGAACTGGTACAGGACGACGAGGAACCGCCAATAGGCGCGGAGGTTGACCAGCGTGACCACCCGCCTCGTCAGGCGTCTTCGTCGCCGGTGGTAATGGGGATGGTCCGCTCGGAGGCGGCTTCGCGCTTGGGGAGCCGGATTTCCAGCGTCCCGCGCTCCATCGACGCCTCGGCCTCGTCGGCCACAGCGTCAGGTGGAAGGGGGACTTCGGCGTCGAGGAACAGCGGTCGTTCCTCGCGGACGTAGTCGAACTCGGCGGGAAGCCGCTTGTCGCGTCGCGCTTCGACGACCAATCTGCCCTTCTCGACCCGGAGCTCCGCCGTCTCAGCGGTCACGCCCGGGAGGTCGAGGACCAAGAGGTAGGACGTCTCGGACTCCAACAGGTCGGCGAACACCGCGTCCGGGAGGTCGGACAGCGCGTCGCGCAGTGCTGACATGAACGCTCATAGGGAGTCGGGGTCGAAAAACCCGGCGGTCTCGCGCGAGCGCGCGAGCGCGAAGACGCAAACGATGTGGCTCGGGAATCGCCCGCCGACGCGTCCGAGGCCGACGCTTTTTGCCCCCCGAACCGAAGGGTCGGTATGAACCACGACGACCGACGCACGGCCGGGTTCAAGCAACGAACACGGTTGTCGGACGCCCGCGAGGCGCTCCTCGCGGCGGCGACGCCGCACGACCGAACCGTGCGCCGACCGCTCGCCGATGCCGAC
>NZ_JAMYJY010000042.1:0-28897 GCF_024136985.1 Haloferax sp. AB510 | reverse complement strand
GGCGCGAGCACCGTGACGCCGTGGCTCGCCTGCGCGACCGGCTCGCCGCCCCCCGCCGGGTCTGACGACGGCGGTCAAGGTGCGGTCGCCGGTCGCGTTCACCGGCCACGTCGTGAAGTCGAACTCGACGAGTCGCTCATCGCTCGCGTTCGCCCCCGCGCTCCCGAGCGGTTCGCACCCCAACAGCATCGTTGAGCCATCGTCGCGGTCGGTCTGTAGGCAGACCTCGTAGTCGTCGCTGTCGGATACGACGGCCACCGAAACCGTCGACGGCTGCCACGAGGCGACGTACGTCCGGCCGTTCTCAGTCGCGACGACGCCCGCGCCGGTGTGGTCGACCGCACCCACCTCGACGCCGTCCGCCGCGGCGACGGCGACCGGTGAGAGGCCTGCCGCGACGACGAGTAACGCCGCGACGAGCGCCCACCCGACCCGCGAGACGCGTTTGACTGGCATGTGTTCGTTCCTTATCTGTCGACTCTGCTAGTGTATAATGTTTTGTTTATCTATTCATTGAACATTTTTGCAACTCTTTTGAAAGTCAATTTGCCGAGAATGTTCCTAAATAGTGAATTTTGTACCGCCGTCGTTGCTGAGATTCGCGGGCGCGTCTCTCGCTCGATGGGCCTCGGCCGCCGCTTGTCGCCGCTCGCACTCGTGACCTGTCGCCTCTCGCCCGGTCGCCCCCCTGACGTGAGTAACCGACGTACTGAACCGCTTTCGTCGGCGACCGAACCGCCGGAAAACGTTCCGTTAATCCGACTGAAACGGTCGAAACGGTCAGTCGAAACGGTTGCTCGGGAGAGAACGGTCGGGACGACTCTTCCCCATTATCATCTGCCGAGCGATACTGCTGACTGCGATGCGCGAAACCCTCACTCGACGGCAGTTCGGCGCCGGAGTCGCCGCGGCGACCGTCGCCCTCGCCGGCTGTACGGACACGGGCGGTAGCGGCGGCCCGGTAAACGGGACGAACGGTACGGACGCCGAACCAGCGGTCGGCGGCACTGAGACGACCGCAGAGACCGGTGGCGTCGAGGCGACGACCGAAGACGAGACCACGACGGAAGAAACGACGATGGAAACCACCGAGACGACGATGGAGACGACCGACTCGTCGCTCGACAACTCGACGACGGCGAACGAAACGGCCGAAAACGAAACGACGACGAACGAGACGACCGAAAACGAAACGACGACCGACGACTCGGCGTGACAGCCGCAGTCGAACTGATGACCCGCTGACGCCCGCGCCGCGAACGAGGCACGGCACACTCGACTGGTACACCCGACTGCTCGTGCCCGCGCCGGCGCTTACCCCCCTCCAGCCTCCACGGCACACTCACTCCCAGTCCCTCACGGGACGCTCGAATCCCCCTGACGCACCCCTCCAAACTCGGTCCCCCTGACGCACCCCTCCAAACTCGGTCCCCCTGACGCACGTCTTCACCGTGCCCTCCAGCACGTGCCCTCCAGCGCACCCGACCCGGTCGGAGTCGCCCGGCTTTTCGGAACCTCCCCGGCGCGTCGCAACGACGACGCGCACTCCGCGGAACATTTACCCGCCCGTTCGCTACTCCGGGTATGGACGCAGACGACAACCACCGCGGATGGGCCGAGCGCTCCGGCGATTTCTCGCCGGAGTACTACGCCCAAATCGGCCCGAACGAGGTCAGCGAGACGCTCGCGACCGTGTTCGAGCACTACGCGGCGGAAGACGCGTCGATTCTCGAACTCGGCTGTAGCTCCGGTCGCCACCTCGCACACCTCCACGACCGCGGCTACGAGGACGTCACCGGCATCGACATCAACGACGACTCCTTCGAGGTGATGGCCGAGTACTTCCCCGAACTCGTCGACACCGGCACATTCCTCACCGGCGCGATAGAGGACCTGCTCCCCGACTTCCCCGACGACAAGTTCGACGTTATCTACTCCGTCGAGACGCTCCAGCACGTCCACCCCGACGACACGTGGGTGTTCGAGGAAATCGCCCGCGTCTCTTCGGACCTCGTGATAACCGCCGAAAACGAGGGTAACGGGCCGACGCGCGGGCGCTCCGGCTCCGAGGTGAGCTACGTCAACGACGACTTTCCGCTGTATCACCGCAACTGGAAAGACGAGTTCTCCGACATCGGCCTCGCGCAGCTCCTCTGCGAACCGGGCAAGCGCGACACGGTTCGCGTCTTTCGGGTTCTCTGACCCCGCGACTCGCCCTCGTGGCCGATACCGCACCGCCGCCAGACTCCCACTCGCGCGTCTGCCACACTCACAAATTGTTTCAATGAAGCCGGCGAACTGAGCGTGCTGACTATGTACACGATGTCCAGCGACGACTTCAGCGTTCACCTGCGCGACTGCGACGAGGCCGGTTCCGGAATTCCTATCACCAGTCTCCCGGACGAAGTCACCTCTCTGGACGACCTGTCGTGTTCCTGCTGGGACGAGTTCGACTCGTTCGACGAACTCGAGTGACGGGTGGGGCGCGAGGGCATCGTTCGGTAGCGGTTTCGGACGCCGGCGCACCGCGCGCACGGCGCGGCTCGTTCTGACGGGATGTTTGACGGTGACAGCGAAGTCCGTGACTCACGAGTCCGGTGAGAGCGCCCAGAGCGTCCCCTCGCTCGTCTGTGCGAACGCCTGCGTCTCAGCCGCGCCGAGGAGGTAGCCGTCCGCCGAGAGCGTCGTCTCGAACGGGTCGAAAAACGACGCGCCACGGGACCAGCGAATCCGGCCCGCGCGGGTCCCGACGACGAACGCCTCGTCAGTCGAGGCAGTTCGCTCGACCGGGCTGTCGAAGCGGACTTCGTAGCGCTCCGACCCGTCCCGAACCGCGAGTTCGTACAGCGTTCCGAAGGTGTCCGACGGCGACTCGTCGGTCCCCTCCGCGACCAGGACGGTCGAGCCGCGTTCGTGGACGCCGACGACCTGCGCGTCGTCCCCGAACGAGGTTCGCCACTGGAGCGACCCGTCGACCGCGTTGAGCATGGCGATGTCGCCGCCGCCACCGGCGTAAACGCTGCCACCGGCCGGAACCGGCCCCACGTCGGCCCAGTCCCAGCGGTCCGGTCGCCACGCCCACCGGAGGCTCCCGTCCTCGGGTGCCATCGCGAAGACGCCCTCGTCGTCGCCGTAGTACACCGCCCGCTCGTCGGCGAACAGTTGGTCCTGCGGGGCGACGACGACGGTGAAGCCGACGCCGTCGACCGCGGATTGCTCCCACCGAACCGCGCCGTCGTCCGTCGCGAGCGCCGCGAGCGTCCCGTTCGCCGCGTACAGCGTGTCGCCCGCGGCGGCCATCGCCGAGGCGATGTTGCTGACGGTCTGCGACCACCGCTGACTCCCGCTTTTGGCGTCGAACGCGCGGATTCGCCCGCGGCCTGACCCGAGTTTCTCGCCCGCGTACACCGACCCGCCCGCGGCGAGTAACCCCGTCGGGCGGCCGAAGTCGCGGTCCCACAGGCGCTCGCCGCTCTGTCGGTCGAACGTGACAGCTCGTCCTTCGTCGATGTCGCCGTCCCGATGGCCGATGACTGCGACGACCCCGTCGGTGGTTGCCGGCGGAGAGAGGACGCTCGGTTCGGGCACGGAGGCGGACCAGTCCGTCCCGTCAGGTGACCGGAACTGCCGAAGCGACGAACAGCCGGCGAGCCCGCTCGCGAGGGCGGTGCCGGCGGCAGCGAGAAACGCGCGACGCGACGGGGAGTCGGAACCGGAGTCGGAGTCGGTGTCGGAATTCACGGGAGAGTCGGAAGAAACACGAGATGGAGGGGACGAAGGCGAGGGCATACGTCGGCTTCTCACAGGGTGCCGATATGTATTGTGGGCCGACTGATGGGGCGACGACAGGGCCGCATCCCGGGATACCGTCGCTACAACTAGTCGAAGTTGAGCGACTCCACCGCTTCGATAGCTTCCGTGGTGATTGTGAGAAATCCACTCTGCGTATCTGAATGCGTTGATTTACGGATTTTACAACCCACATATCATATAATATATGGAAAGCTTCTAAGTATTCAAATATAGTATTATAACCGAATAACTGTGGATACTATCGCATCCCCTCCAGTGCTTGTCCTCACCTTGGCGGGGGTGATGTCTATCGGTATCGCAAGTATCGGGTGGAAGTTCCGCAGTGAGTTTATCGGAAAGTGGTTCATCGGCATGACGCTGAGCGCCGGGTTGTGGTCGTTGTTCGAAGCCGCTTTTCTCCTCTCTCATTCACGTCCCACGTTGACCGCCTGGTACATTCTCATCTGGATAACCTACGAGTTCACGATTTTCTTTACGGCGTTGTTCGTCTTCGAAATCGCGGGCTACGAGCAGTGGGTCTCTCGACGAACTGCGGTTTTGTTCGGGGTCTGGCCCGCGTTCACCATCGTCGGAGCGGTGACCAACGGACTGGGTGTACACTCGCTCATTTGGCGCTCCTTCTCGGTCACTGTTTTCGCTGGCGGCACTTTGAGAGACGTCTCCTACGGGCCCTGGTTCTGGGCCGACTTGACGTATGCTCTCCTCGTGATCGGACTCCTGATATCTCTCCTCGGTATTCACACCGTTCGAAGCAGCCAAATATACCGAAAACAGGCACTCGTTCTACTCGTGGGAATCGCTATCCCCGCCGTCGTCGAGGTGGTTTATCTGTTGGTTCCGTTCTGGCCCACGACTCCGGTTCCGATTTCGTTCGCCGCGACTTCGGTGCTGTTCGCAATCGGGTTGTCCCGCTATCGAATCCTCGATATCGTTCCGATTGCTCGCCACCTCGTCATCGAGCGGATGGCCGACCCGGTCCTCGTGGTCGACCGACAAGACAGACTCGTCGACCTGAACCCGGCCGCGAGGGCGCTGTTCTCCGTCTCACCGTCGGTGGTTGGGTCGTCGGTGCGTGAGGCGCTCGGTTCGGAGACTGCTCGTGCGCTCTGTGACGGCCGAGAACTCCGCGTCACCGACCAACACGACGAACCGCATCACTTCGAAGTGGACACCGCCACCGTAACCGACGGACGGGGAATCGTCCGGGGGACGCTCTACATCCTTCACGATATTACCGAGCGGCGCGTTCGCGAACGGTGGTTCCGCGCCCTCACGGAAAACGCGTCAGACCTCATCTTCGTGACCGACGCCGACGGATCTATCAGTTACATGAGTGACTCTGCCAGACAGACGCTGCGCGTCGGCACCGACGCGTCCGAACCGGAAACCCTCTATGACTACCTGCATCCTGCGGACTGCGACCTCGCTCGCGAGGCGTTTGAGAGGGTTCGCGAACAGCCCACGGCGGATACCACCGTCGAGCTTCGGTTCCACAGCGCGGCCCACGGGTGGCGCGCCTTTAGCGTCCGGTGCCGGAACCTCCTCGACGATTCGGTTGTGGGGGGCGTCGTCGTGAACGCCCACGACATCGCGGAACGAAAGAAGCACGAACAGCAACTAGAGGAATTCGCGTCGGTCGTCTCTCACGACCTCCGAAATCCGTTGAACGTTGCGAACGGGTTCCTCGACATCGTCAAAGAGTCAGAGGGCGAACCGAACCCAGAAGATATCGAGCGCATCGAACGGGCCCACGAGAGAATGAACGAGATAATCACGGACGTTCTCGCGGTCGCTCGGGGCAGTAAGAAGGTCGAAGCACTCGAATCGGTGTCTCTCGACACGGTTGCATCGGCGGCGTGGACGAACGTCGACACCAAGTCGGGATCGCTCGAAGTCGTGGGGGACGCGTCGTTCGAGGCCGACCGGACTCGGCTTCTTCAGTTGCTAGAGAACTTGCTCCGCAACGCCGTGGAACACGGCGGTGACGGGGTGACTGTCACCGTCGGCGCAACTGCCGATGGGTTCTACGTCGAGGACGACGGTCCCGGCGTCCCCCCCCGAAACACGTCCCAGACTCTTCGAGTCCGGCTACACGACGACCACGAACGGGACCGGCTTCGGCCTCGCAATCGTCCGTGCTGTCGCCGAAGCCCACGATTGGACGGTCGCCTACGAGGACGGCCAGACCGGTGGCGCGAGGTTCGTCGTCCGAGGCGTCCAGTCACTGCCTCGACCCGTTCGGGAGCCCAACGCGTCCTCGCCCGACGAACCGTGACCGCTGATGGACTTCGAATCGGTGTACGTACCGGTTGTTACAGGCGGTCGAGGTCGAGTGGCTCCGCCGCCTCCCAGTAGCGCTCGAACAGTTTGTCGGCCCACGCGAGCACTTCGGGTTCGGTCACGTCGATAGACGCCTGGAGGATGCCGTTGTCGTCGCGGAGGAACAGATGAACGGTCGAGTCTGCGATGGTCACCGCCATCGGAATCGGCTCGTCGGTGATGCGGACGGCGGCCGCGTCGGCGTCGAGGAGGTCACGGAGCTGTTCGCGCAGTTGGGAGTCGTGGGCGAGCGCGTCGATGGCGTCCGACGAGAAGACGCCCTCGAACCGCTGGTCGCCGGCGGCGGTCCGCTCTCGGACGATGTCGAGGTTCTGCTCGTTGAACGCGTAGGAGAAGATTCGCACGTCCTCGGCCTCGCTCAGGAGGGACACGGCGCGCTTGACAGGCGCGTTCGGCCGGACCTGACTCGGCGTGGTAATCGTCGCCTCGGTGAGATGTTCGAGGTCGAACGTGATGGCGTCGGTCGGGAGCCAGTCGACGACCGGCCGGAGTTTGGCGTCGGTGTCGAGGATGTCGACGAGATCGTCGAACCCCCGCGAGACGAGTTCACCCGTCACCGTCGCCCGGTACGCGCCGTCCTCGCGGACGAGCCACGACCGGTCTTCGAAGTCGCTGAGAATCCGGCCCATCGTCGGCTGCGACGCCCCGGTCCGCTCGACCAACTCGCGACGGGAGTGCGGCCGCTCGGCGAGGTGTCTGAGCGCGTCGACGCGGTTCTGCGAGAGGGCGAGGAACTCTATTTCGTCCAGTGCCGACTCCATGCGACGGGGTTGTGCTCGCCTCGGTAAACCTCTTTCGCGTCGTGAAACGATTTCATATACTGAATCACACTCGTCCGGCGCGATCTTTTCTTACCTTGAATTAATTTCTGAATCAAACTATACGTGGGGGAGTCATACGTGTATCCAAGATGCGTTCACTTCACTCTGCGTTCGGTCTCTCGTTCGGAGGTGCGGAATGGTAACTGCGGCGCGCCGGCGGTTCGTCCTGTTCGCGCTGACGGCGCTCTTCTTCGGCGGGACGTTCGTCGCCGCGAAGGCGGGCCTCGACTATCTGCCGCCGCTCCTGTTCGTCGCCCTCCGGTTCGACATCGCGGCGGTGCTCCTCGTCGGCTACGTCGTCGCCACCCGGCCGCGCGCCGAACTGCTCCCGAGGTCGGTCCGCGACGTGGTCGGCATCCTCGCTACCGGCGTGTTCGTCATCGGCCTCGCCAACGCCCTCCTGTTCGTCGGACAGGAGCACGTCTCCAGCGGCGTCGGGTCGATTATCTTCAGTCTCAACCCGATTCTGACGCCCGTGTTCGCCATGGTGCTCCTCGCCGACGAACGACTCTCGACTCGCGGCGCGTTCGGGATGCTCATCGGCCTCCTCGGCGTCGGCCTCGTCGTCGGCGTCGACCCCGCGAACCTGCTCGGCGGCGAGGCGCTCTGGAAGGGCGTTCTCTTCCTCGGCGCGGTCAGCGGCGCGCTCGGGACCGTCCTCATCCGCTGGGCCGACACGTCGCTTTCGAGTACCGTCCGCACGGCGTGGGCGCTCCCCGTCAGCGCGGCGCTCACCCACGGCATGAGCGTCGCCTCCGGCGAGTCGTTCGCCGCGGCCACGTGGTCGCCGACGGCGCTCCTCGCGCTCGCCTACGTCGGTGTCTTCGCCGGCGCAGTGGCCTACCTCACGTACTTCGGCTTCCTCGACGACGTGGGCCCGATTCGCGGCAACCTCGTCTTCTACGCCGTGCCTATCGTCGCGACGCTTGGGGGGACGGTGCTCCTCGGCGAGTCGATTTCGACGCTCACCGTCGTCGGCTTCGCGACCATCTTCACCGGCTTCGCCGTCCTCGCGACGGAATCCCTCCTCGGGGAGGTCGCGCGCGCCTACGGAAAAATCGAGTCCCGCGTGGTCGGTCTCGCCGGGCACGGGGCATCGGGACGCGACTGAGTCGTGGCCGAGTCACTCGCGGGAGTAGAACTGAGAGGGGGTAGAGATGTAGGGGCGGACCATCGGGCGGCAGTCCGAGGGGGCAGGGTCGGAGTACCGTTGGCACGGGATGGGCCGCCTGTCTGTACTGTTATGTCACCGGTCCGCCGACCAGACAGCGTCGAACGGACATGTGGAAATTGCCAGCCAGCTAAGTAGTCTTTTTGGCCCGATTCTCAAAAAACAGCGGACAGCGGCGTGGTCATTTCGATTTTTCGCACTATCTATCGGAGAGCGCGACCGCTCCGAGCGCGGAAATCAGGCAGAAGTGACCGACGCCGACGAGGAACAACGCGTTCGAACCGGACGTGTCGACGACGACGAACGCCGCAAACGCCGCGATAGCGAGGACGAACAGGACACCCCCGAGATAGCGGTCGTACCGCGGGTCGTAGTCGATTTCGGCCAGCCGTACGAGCGGTCCCGGTTCGGGTGGCTCGTCACTCCGAGCGTCGCGGATCCATCCGCGAACCCGCAGAAGCACCATGCCGGTCGCAACGGTCCAGACGACGCCGGCCGCGAGGTCGACCTGCGGGTCGGCAAAAGCGACGACGAGTCCCACGAGGACCGACACGACAGCTATCGCCCCGGCGACGGCGGTGTCGCTCAGTCTCGTCATTCGGCACCGAACCGGAGGTAGCTCGTTCCGTGCCGGTAGTTGTACGCCTTGACGGCGACGACCGCGAACACGGCTAGTCGCCACCGGCTGACGCCGGCGGGGAGAACGGCGGAGGACATCGCCTTCCTATCTACGTGCTGACTTTTTGAGTGTTTGGGTGGGCGGTCGTCCCGTCAGGCCCTCCGTAGGCGGACGACGAAGACCGCGCCGCGGGGCTCGTTGTCCTCGACCCACACGTCGCCGCCGTAGCCGCTCACGATGGTGTCCACGAGGTAGAGACCGAGACCGGTTCCGGGGCTTTCGAGTCCCTTCTCGCCGCGGCCGAACACCTCCTCTTTGCGGCCGTCGGGGATGCCCGGCCCGTTGTCGGCGATACGGACGAGCGCGTCGTCGTCCCGAACCTCGGCCGACACGTCGATTTCGGTCCGGCCCGCGTCGTTATGCCGCACCGCGTTCGTGAGGAGGTTGCGGAAGACCGTCCCCAGCATGTCGTCGGCGACGACGGTCACGTTCGGCGGGTCGTCGGGAAGGGAGACTGAGGCCTCGGACGTTCCGTCGCGGACCGCGCTCGCCTCGGTCCACAGCGGCCCAGCGAGCGTCGTCGGTTGGTTCGTCTCCTCGTCGTCGAGCATCGTCGCCATGAGGTTCCGGACGTTCTCAGTGAGTTCAGTGGCGTGCTCGCCGTTCCTGATTATCGCGTCGAGGCGCTCGCGAACCACCTCGTCGTCGACCGACTCCTCGACCAACTGGGCGTTGCCGAGGATGACGGCCATGTCGTTGCGGATGTCGTGGCGGATTATCTGGTTGAGCAGGGTGAGCTTCTCGTTTTGGGAGAGGATCGTCTGTTTTTGGCGGTGTAACTCGGTCACGTCGCGGAGGACGATGACCCATCCGATGGTCTGGTCGCCTCGTTCGAGTCGCTGGGACCGGGCGCTGAGGTACACCGTCTCGCCGTCTTCTCGCGTGGTTCTGACGCTGTCGTTGCTCTCGGTCGTCAGGTCGAGGTCCGGCGAGACGCTCGTGAGCGGGTCGCCGACGGCCGCGTCGAAGCGCTCCAAGAGCGCCGCGCCGCGGTCGTTGACGTGGACGATTCGCTCGTCGGCGTCGAGGACGAACACCCCGTCGGGCGACTCCTCCATCGCGGTCGTGTAGGCGATGGGCGGCAGGTCGAGAAACCGGTAGCGGAAGAGCGCGACGCCGATGGCGGCCGACGTGACCGCGGCCGAGGTCGGCACGAGGTTCACGCCGTCGCTACTGAACGGCGGGATTCCGAGTGTGTCACAGACCACGAAGAGAAACGGGGCGACGAGGCCGACGCTCACCAGCACCGCCTGCGGGATGTACGGCCGGCCGAGTCGCACCGCCTCGTAGAGGATGAGCGCGATGGCCAGCGCGGAGAGCACCGCGTTGTAGAGCAACTGCAACACCACGTGACCGAGACCGACGTCGACCCGCATGACGACGACGCCGTTCGTCTCGACGAGGTGCGTCCCCTGGATGGCGAGGTCGTGGGGGTTCGCGAACAGGAGCGCCAGAAAGGCCACCGGGACGGCCATGAGCGCCGCAATCACCCCGGGCGTGACTCGACGAATCCGGTCGGTGTGAAGGAGCGTAAAGAGGAGCGCGAGCGCGCCGAGCGGCGCGACGCCGAAGTAGAGAAACCGGTAGAAAAGCAACTTCAGCGACGGGTCGGTCTGCAGGAGCTTGAGTGCCGAAAACCCGGTCCAGAGGACGAGCCCGACGTTCACGGCGAAGAACGCACTGAGGTCGGACGACCTCCCGTGGAGCCGCATGTGCCGAAGGCTGTAGGCACCCAGTAGGGCCGAGGTAACCATCGCAAAGAGGGTCGGCAGCGCGAAGACGGTGTATTGCCACCCCATCTCTCACCGCTCCCAAGCGCCGCTCGCGTCCATCGGTGCGTGTTCTGTTCCCGCTCTGGTATTTAGATGTACTTGTTCGGAAGCCGACTTCGCCTCGATGTCGGCGTAAACTGTCCTCACATTCCCGGTTTCTCCCGATTCTCTCGGGTTCGTCACCCGAAAATTTATCGCGGTCGGTGTGCCACGGACGGCAGAACCGCCGTGACCGAGACGACAGACGAGACGAGCGCGGACCCCGTCGCGGTCCTTCTCGTCGACGACAACCGCGACTGGCTGATGCTCGTCGTGCAGCGACTCCGCGAGGAGGCACCCGACTTCGACGTTCGAGCGGCCGACAGCGTCGACGGGGCGCTCGACCGCCTCACCGACGACGTCGAGTGCGTCGTCAGCGACTACTACATGCCCGGTCGGACGGGTATCGAACTGCTGGCGGCGGTCCGCGAAGACCGACCGGGCCTCCCGTTTCTCCTCTTTACCGGCGCCGGAAACGAGGGGCTCGCCAGCAGCGCGCTGTCGGCCGGCGCGGACGACTACATCGTCAAGACGAGCGTCGGCGACAGCGCCGCGGCGCTCGCCACGCGCGTCCGAACGGCGGTCGACAAGCACCGGACAGAGCGCGCGCTCGCGGAGAGCGAGGCGCGTTACCGGACGCTCGTCGAGAACGTCCGCGACGCCATCTTCGTCGCCCGCGACGGCGGCATCGTCCTCGTCAACGATGCGGCGACGACGCTCACCGGCTACGACCGCGCGGCGCTCCTCGCCGGCGACATCGTCGAGACGGTCGTCCACCCGGACGACCGGGCCCGTGTCCGCGACGCGCTCGACTTGTCGGTCCCGCAGTCGCTCGACATTCGCATCCGCACCTGCGACGGCGAGACCCGCCACTGTATCCTCGACGTGGACCACGTCGTCGACGACGGCCTGCCCGGCAGTATCGGCGTCCTCCGCGACATCACGGCACAGGTCAACCACCAGCGCCGACTCGAACGCGAGCGCGACACGAAGGAGGCGATTCGCGAGATTCTCGTTCGACAGTCCTCGCGGGTGGAGGTCGCGGAAGCGTTCTGCCGATACATCGGGAGCGACCCCGACACCGCCGTGGCGTGGGTTGGCGAGCGGACCGCCGGTGGCAGACTCGACCCGCTCGCGGTCGAAGGTGACGGGTCGTACCTCCGAGCAGCCGGCGTTCTCGACGCGGATGCGGCCGTGCGGCGCGACTCATCGGAACCGAGCCTGACCGCCTTCCGCGAGGGGGGAACAACTGTTCGCACAGTCGGCGCAGAAGCGTCACGCTCCGGGAGCCCCGTCGCCGATTCCGACCGACGGTGGGCCGAGGCCGCGGCCGCGGCCGGAATCGAAACCGCGGTCGCAGTCTCGCTCCGATACGGCGGCGTCGACTACGGCGTCCTCGGCGTCTACCGGCGCGGTGCCGACGACGACCGCGAGCGCCGGCGGTTCGAAGAACTGGCGGAGACGCTCGGGTACGCCCTCAGCACCGCCGAGAGCCGCGAGGCGCTCTTGGCCGACGAGGTCGTCCGCGTCCGACTCAGCGTCCGCGACGACGGTGCGGGGGTTCTGGCGGTCGGCGACGCCCTCGGTCGGGACGCGGAACTCGTCGTCCACACGGTGTTGCCCCGCGGCGACAGCGAGCGCTACTTCGTGACGGTTCGCGGCGCGACCGAGGCCGCGGTGACCGACGCGCTGGCGAGTCTCGACGGCGTGACGCCCGGCGACGTGGTGGGCGAGGATGAGGTTGTCAGGGCGCAGTTCGACACGGTCGCACCCTCTTTCGGGACGGCCATCGCCGACGCGGGCGGCGTCCTCCAGCGCGTCGTCGTGACCGCCGGCGAGGCGACGGTCGTCGTCGACCTCCCCCGGCGGCGACCGGCCGGCCCGTTCGTCGAGGCGCTCGCGGCCGGGTTCGACAGCGTCGTCATGACCGCGCGGAACCACCGGTCCGTCGAGTCCGATATCGGGGCCAGCGTGTTGGCCGGACTCACCGACCGACAGCGCGAGTCGCTCGAAGTCGCGTACCGGACGGGCTACTTCGAGCGTCCGAAGCGCCGGAGCGCGGCCGAGGTCGCCGAGGCCATCGGCGTCTCGCGGTCGACGTTCACGCAACACCTCAGGGCAGCCCAGCGGAAGGTCTTCGCCGAACTGTTCGACGGCGAGCGAGACGGCGCGTAGTCGGTCGAGCCGAGCCGACGCGCCCGGTCGCTCCTCGTCTCGGAACCTCCGTGATGAAGGCTACCACGTCGCTCGGTTTCTGCCGGATACCGCATAGTGGTGGTATCGGATTATTGCCGCCTCATCGAGTAGCTATCCCTGAAGGTCACCCCACCCAGAACATCACGGAAGGGAGTGGGTGTATGGTGGGCCGCACGGAGAAACCGATGCCAGAGAAAGTATTCAAACTCACACGACGCCGCGCCCTCGGAGGACTCCTCACGATCGGTGCGGGAAGCGCCGCAGCCGGGGTGGGCACGTTCGCCCTGTTCAACGACACCGAATCAAGCACCGAGAACACGCTCCAGGCGGGGACGCTGAGCCTCGCCGACGGAGCCAGTTCCGCGAGCTTCAGCGCCACGGGTCTCGCGCCCGGCGACGAGACCGACACCTTCGAGGTGGACCTCGAAAACGACGGGACGCTCGACGGGAGCCTCGATATCGACCTCACGCTGACCGAAAACGATAGCGACGCCACGGCCGGCGACGACGGCGACGCGGACGCCTCCGTGGCGGACCTCGCGGGCGTCCTCGACGTGACGACGTTCGAAGTCGGGAGCCTCGACGTGCTCGCCGACCGCTTCGGCGGCTCGGCAACCCTCGCGGACGTGGTCGCCAACAACGACGGCGAGGACGACGACTCCAACGTTCGGGACATCGCGCTCGAATCCGGCGAGACCAAGACGTTCTCGTTCGCGCTGGAGATGCAGGAGAGCGCCGGCAACGAGTTCCAAGCCGACGGCCTCGACATCCAGTTCGACTTCGAACTGAACCAGCGGGACAGCCAGTAATCACACTTCGCGTTCGCGGGCGGCGCAGACGACGCGACCCGGTCGCATCCGACCGAGTTCACCTCTTTCGTCACGGCCGTCCGGACGCACTCGACGACGCTATTCGATGCCGAAACAGACACCAACGCTGACGCTCACTCGCCGCCGCCTCCTCGGCGGCATCTTCACGATTAGCGCCGGAAGCGCCGCCGCGGGCGTCGGCACGTACTCGGCGTTTTCCGACACCGAGCGCGCCGACGCGTCGTTCGGCGTCGGTACGCTCGACCTGTCGGTCGACGGCGACGACGAGCGGCTCACGTTCCTCGAAGAGTCCGGTCTCGCGCCCGGCGACAGCGGCACCGCGTCGGTGACGCTCCGTAACCGCGGGTCGCTCACCGGATTCCTCGACATCGACGTGCTCGGCGTCACCGACGACGAGAACGGCCAGTCCGAGCCTCCGTCGCAGAACGACCCCCGCGTCGGGGACGGCGAACTCGCACAGGTGCTCGAAGTCCGCGCGTGGCTCGAAGCCCCCGACGGGTCGAAGACGTTCCTCTGCGGCAGTTCCGGCTACGCGACCCTCGACTCGATTTTCGTCGCGGACGAGACGTTCGACCTCGACTACGAACTCGAATCCGGCGAGTCGGTGGCGTTCTACATCGCGTGGCGACTCCCGTCGAGCGCCGGCAACGAAGTCGCCTCGGACGTCGCGGGCGTCGACCTCCGGTTCGCGCTCGACCAGCGGGCCGACTCGGACGGCGACGCGACCTGCGAGGTCGACGACGATGACGGAGACGACGATAACGACGATGGCGACGATTCGGCGTCCGGTTCCGGTGACGCCCGCGACGCGATGGGCGGGTGGGACTGGGCGACGCTCGCCCGCTACGGCGAGCCCGACGACGACTCTGTTCACGGCAACTCGGAACCGGAGAACTACGAAGTCGCGGTGCTGAAGCGCGCCGGAAGCTCTGAGACTCGCGTCCACAAGCAGAACGACCACTGGCAGCACTCGTGGACCTCGGGACAGACCGAGCCGTTCCGCGTCGACTTCGACGGGAGCAAGGTGACGATGACCGTCGGCGGCACCGAGTACCCGGACAAGAACGGGCGGAAGGCGCAGGGCGTCGGCGCGGACGACGTGGTCGCGCTCGGCGTTACCGTCTCCGCCTCGGCCGCCGGGTCGTCGGTCGCCGTCTCGGACCTCGAACTCTCCGCGGACGGGGAGACGAGCACCCTCGCCGATGTCTCGGTCGATGCGACCGGAACGAGCCACGTCCGCATCGACCGCGAGATAGACGGCTCGTTCTCGCTCACCGGCACGCTCCGGTTTTCGTGGGACGCCGGCGAGGACGTTGACCCCGACGACCTCGTGGTGCGCGTCGACGTCAAGACGGACGACGACGACGACCACGGTCATCACGACGACGATGATGACGACGACGATGACCACCATGGTCACGACGGAGACTGGGATAGCGACGACAAGGACAACGACGATGACGATGAGGGCGATGAGGACGATGACAATGACGACGATGACGACGGAGACGACTGACCGATGAACTGGTCTCGTCTCGCCGCGTCGGCCCGCGTCCTCGGCAGCGTCGTCCTCCTCGTCGCCGTCGCTCTCGTCGTCGTGCTCGCCGCGCCGCAGGTCTTCGGTGCCGAGGCCAGTTACACCGTCCTCTCTGGGAGCATGTCGCCGACGTTCGACGCCGGCGACGTGGTGGTCGTCCGCGACGTTCCGCCCGCGGACATCTCGGAGGGCGACATCATCACCTACCGGGAGGCCGGAAGCGCCATCACCGACGAGCGGACCGACCACGTGACCCACCGGGTCGTCGCGGTGGACCGAAGCGGCGACAGCCCGGTGTTCCGGACGAAGGGCGACGCCAACGAGGACGTCGATTCGGACCCCGTCGCCGCTGACCGCGTGGTCGGGAGCGTCTGGTTCCACGTGCCGTACCTCGGCCTCGCCTCGCAGTTCGCGCAGTCGCGACTCGGGTTGGTCCTGTTCGTCATTCTCCCCGGCGCGCTCCTCGTCGTGACCGAACTCTACTCGCTGTACACCGACGCGCTCGTCGAGGTCGACCCCGACGAGTCCGCCGAGGCCGGAGAGAGCGACGAAAACGCCGGAAGTGACGATTCGCCCGGCGGACGTGCCGGTGTCGCCGCCGGCTACGTCAGCGCCTCGGACGGCGGTGTCACGCTCTACCCGGAGCGAACCGGCGTCCGTCTCTCGGACCCCGTCGCAGTTGTCGAACCGTCCTCCTCGTCTTCCGCCTCCGTCCCCGCCACCTCCGATTCGACCGGCGGTATCGAGTGGGTGACCGAACCCGCAGACCGCGATGCGGCGGCGGTGACGACCGACGAGTCCTCCGAGGACGGACGGTGATGCTCTCATGAGTGCACCGGACGGCGCGGATGCGCTCGACTGGTCGCCGGAGCAATCCCCCGAACTGATTCTCGCCGACGCGACCCGGTGCCGCCGCCTCGTCGACGAGGCGGAGGCCGACCGAGACGCGGACGCCTTTGAGACGGACGACTTCGACGAGGTCGACTTCGAGCGCCTCGAACGCGGCGACCGCGTGCTCTGTCTCCCCGGCGAGCGCCTGCCCGTCTACGGGGTCGTGCGAGCGGTCCGGCGCTGGGACCCGCGATCGGCGTCGTTCGTCGATGACGCCGACCCAACGACTGTCGAGCGCTCCTCGACCGACGAGGACGGGGAACCCCGAACCGACGAGCGCCCGGTCGGTGTCGGCGACGAGGTTGAACCCGGCGACCGGCCCACCGAGACGGCGCTGGTGGTCGAGTACCGCCCGCCGCGGGCGGGGTTGCTCCCGATTCCCCTGTCGCTCGCCTCGCTCTTTTCGGCGAAGCTTCTCGGTACGCTCTCGCCGCGCCTCTCGCACGTCGCCGGCCGGTTCGTCATCGTCTTCGTCGTCATCGGTATCGTGCTGGTCGGCACCGGCATGGCCGCTCCGGGGAGCGTCGACCGCTTCCTCGACGACAGCGGCATCAACGATGCGCTCTCCGACCTCCGGGGCGATGGCGACCCCGAGCCCTCGCCGCCGGAGGTCACCGTGACGCCTCCCTCGCCGACCCCGGACGACCCGCCGGATGAGACGAACGAGTCCGACGACACACCTACACCGACGCCGATACCGACGCCGACAGCGACCGCGACGACGACGCCGGCTACGACGACAGACACCGATTCGACGGAGACGCCGACTCGGACATCGGCACCGGCCTCGACGCCCACACTGACGAGCACCCCCAACACCCCCGAGCCAACCACTACGGCGCGCTCGTCCGGTGGCGGCGGTGGTGGTGGAACCGGTGGTGGTAGCTCCGGCGGCGACAGCCAAACGACGACCACGACCACGACCGCATCGTCACCCGCGCCCGACCCGACGCTGACGGTCGAGGCCGCCGACCCGCCGACGGTCCGAAGCGCCGACGGGACGGTCGGGACGCTCAGTGGCCCCGTGTCCGGGTCGCTCTCGTGGACCGGCGCGGTCGACAGCGTGGTTCTCGTGGTGAACACGTGGGTCCCCGACGACGGCTGGCAGGAGGAGCGCCGCGTCACGCTCCGGGAGTCGAGTCCGGTGGACATCGCCGCCGCGCTCGGCTCCGACGTGACCTACGCCGATGGCAACCGAACCGCCGGCTTCGCCGCCACCGACGACGGCGAGGCGACTGTCACGACGGGCTACGTCTCCGTGACTGCAGTGTTCTTCCGCGGTTCAACCGAGGTCGCCCGAACCGAGGAGACCGCGTCGTTCGACGTGACCGTCGAGAATACCGCCGGGAGCGCCCCGGAGGGCGTCGACCTCGAACTCGGGTCCGGCGGGGCCGGCGTCTCGCTCCTCGACACGCAGTCGGTCGCGCCCGGCTCCGCGGGCAACTCGACGGGGACGCTCACCAACCGCGGGCGCGACCCCGGCGTGTTGACGCTGGATTCGATGCCCTTCGAATCCGCGGAAAACGGTCGCTCCGGTCCCGAACTGTCGGCCGATTCGACGGGGGGAACCGACGAGGGCGAACTCCACGAAGCGCTCGCCGTCCGACTTCGTGTCGAGCGGGCGAACGGGACGAGCGCCTACGTGCTCGGCGACGAGACGACGTATCTCGACTTCGCCGACGTGTGGAACGAGTCCGTCTCGCTCGGCCGCCTCGACGGCGGGGAGTCGCTGTCACTCGTCGTCGAGTGGCGGATTCGGGAGTCGGCGGGCAACGAGATACAGACCGACAGCGTCGACGTGGAGTTCGTCTTCACGCTCGAACAGGTGACCGACTGAGCACCCTCCGACCCGGTTTCTCCCGGTCGTCGCTCACCCGACGAAGAGCCTGAGATTGAACGCGGTGGCGAACGCCCCGATGACGGCGAGCGTGACCGGCGGAAGGTAGTACAGCACCTTGTCGCCGACGCGAGCGCCGTAGACGCAGATTCCGAGACAGAGGAAAAAGACCGCGAGCTTCGGGAGGACGAGCCCCCACCGCCCGAGGGCGTCCGTGCTCGCCACGAGGAGGGCGTTGGCCTCGTCGAATCGGCGCTCGTAGTAGAGGATAGTGAGCGTCGTGACGATGTCGCCGACGCCGTAGGTCGAGAGCGCGATGAGCCAGAGGAGCGAGAACTCTCTCGCCTCGAAGGGCGTGTCTTCGAGCCGGAGATGACGTAGGCGTGACACACCCTACGTTTCGGGGTCCAGAATATGAAGTATCCGGGCCGATAGACTGTCACGGAAGCCGACGTATCAGACGAGGCCGACGCCCTCGGCGAGCAGTTCGTGCGAGCGGAGGCCGTCTTCGTGGTCGCCGACGACGTGCTGAATCATCATCTCGTCGGCCCCGACGCACTCGGCGAGTTGGTCCAACAGTCCCGAAATTGTCTCGGGACTGCCGGAAATCGCCCGCGGCCACTCTTTCGCTCCGAGCGTCGCGGGCGTGGGCTCCGGGACGCCGCCGAGTTCGTCTATCGCCTCGTCGACGGTCGGTCTCGTGCCGACCTCGCCGCGACGCATCCGCTTGTACGTCGCCTCGGCCACCGCGCGGAGTCGCGCTGCCTCCTCGTCGGTCTCGGCGCAGACGGCGTTCACCGCGACCATCCCGTGAGGTTCGTCGATGCCGCCGGCGAGCGGGGACGGCTGGAAGCTCTCGCGGTACTCCTCGAAGGAGTGGACGGCGAACTGCGGTCTGATGAAGCCCGCGAAGCAGTAGGGCAACCCGAGTTCGCCCGCGATGGTCGCGCTCGACGGGCTCGACCCGAGCACCCACGGGACCGGCGGGTCGCCGCCCGACCGCGGGATTTCGAGGTCCGCGTACGGGTGCTCGTCGGGGTAGTCGTCGTAGAGGTGGTTGATGACAGCCTCGACCTTCTCGGCGTGGTCGCCGTCGGGGTCCTCGACGTGCCGGTCCGTCCCGAGCGCCTGGTCCGACGCGGGCGACCCGTTCGCCCGCCCGAGTCCCGCGTCGATGCGACCGGGCGCGAGTCCGTCGAGCGCGCCGAACTGTTCTGCGACCTTGAACGGGCTGTAGTGGTTGAGCAGCACCGCGCCGGAACCGAGTCGAATCGAGTCCGTCTCCGCGGCGAGATGGCCGAGCAACACCTCGGGCGTCGTCCCCGCGAGGGTGCTCGCCATGCCGTGGTGCTCGGCGACCCAGAAGCGCGAGTAGCCCAGTCGCTCGGCTTGCGTGGCGGCCTCGACGGTGTTCGCGTACGCGTCGGTCGCGGTCCCGTCTCGGGGAACCGGGGAAAGGTCGACGACGGAGAGGTCCATGCCCCCGCTCCGAGATTGCGAGGAATAACGGTTGGGCTCCCAGCAGACGCGTACTGTTCTCTGTGGGTCGACGGCAATTAGAATTGCGCTCACATGGCACTACTACATGTCTAAATAATTTAGAACATTCAAATATTCTACCAAACTCAGATAATTCAGTTTGAGAGGTGAATTAGACGCGATTTGGGATGAGATGCATATATGAGATCTTCTGTGACAGATATGATCTTGTGTGAAATGCGCATTACTAATGCCCGCCGAGCCATTGGCGTACACAGAATCCGTGACCATGGTCCACAAAAAATTTTTACGGGCCCTATCCGATGGTTCGATAGAGGTTCCCATGCCAAGAGCCGTGTTCGACAGCGCCGAGTACGACAGACGCATCGCCCGTACCAAAGAGCGGATGGCCGAACGTGGGCTGGACGCGCTTTTCGTGAGCGACCCCGCGAACATGAACTACCTCACCGGCTACGACGGGTGGTCGTTCTACGTCCATCAGGGCGTCGTGGTCACGCGGGACCGCGACGAACCCGTGTGGGTCGGCCGCGACATGGACGCCAACGGCGCGCGCGCGACGACTACGTTGAGCGAAGAGAGCATCCGGCCGTACAGCGACGACCACGTCCAGTCGCCGCACGACCTCCACCCGATGGACTTCGTCGCGGCTGTGTTGGAGGACCTCGGCGTCGACGACGCGCGCGTCGGCCTCGAGATGGACGCGTACTACTTCACCGCGAAGTCCTACACGCGCCTGCAGAAGAACCTCCCCGAGGCGAGTTTCGAGGACACGACGCTCCTCGTGAACCGCGTGCGCATCAAGAAATCCGACGCCGAACTCGACTACATGCGCGAGGCCGCCCGCATCTCCGAGAACGCGATGCAGGCCGGCCTCGACGTCATCGAGGAGGGCGTCCCCGAGTACGAGGCCGCCGAGGCCATCTACTCGGCGCTCATCGAGGGCACCGACGACTACGGCGGCGACTACCCGTCTATCGTCCCGCTGATGCCCTCGGGCGACCACACGGGGACGCCGCATCTCACGTGGACCGACCGCGAGTTCGAGGACGGTGACCCGGTCATCATCGAACTCTCCGGCTGCCGGCACCGCTACCACTCGCCGCTCGCGCGGACGACGTTTGTCGGCGATCCCCCCGAAGAGCTGTCCCGGCGGGCCGACATCGTCGTCGAGGGGATGGAAGCCGCGCTCGACGCGGTCGAACCCGGCGTGACCTGCGAGGCCGTCGAGAAGGCGTGGCGCGACACCATCGCCGAGTACGGCATCGAGAAGAAAGACCGCATCGGCTACTCGATGGGGCTCGGCTACCCACCGGACTGGGGCGAGCACACGGCGAGCCTCCGCCCCGGCGACGAGACCGTCCTCGAAGAGAACATGACGTTCCACACCATCCCCGGCCTCTGGTTCGACGACTTCGGCGTCGAACTCAGCGAGACGTTCGTCGTCACGGCCGACGGGGCGGAGCCGCTGGCCGACTTCCCCCGCCGGCTATTCACAACTTAATTATGACTCCGGGTCACAGCCCTCATATGATGACCGAAGATGGCAAAAATCGAAACGGCGAAGCGGTCGCCGACGGCGGCTCGGAGTCCGAACCCGAATCGGCGCTGGCGACGGCGCGCAGGCAACTCGAACGCGCGGCGAGTCACGCCGACGTGGACGACGGCGTCGTCGCGCGCCTGAAGCACCCGACCCGAGTTCAGCAGGTGTCGGTTCCGCTCCGACGCGACGACGGGTCGCTCGACGTGTTCACGGGCTTCCGCGCCCAGCACGACGACGTGCGCGGGCCGTACAAGGGCGGCCTCCGTTACCACCCGGAAGTGACCGCCGACGAGTGCATCGGGCTCTCGATGTGGATGACGTGGAAGTGCGCCGTGATGGACCTGCCCTTCGGCGGCGGCAAGGGCGGCGTCGCGGTCGACCCGAAGACGCTCTCCGACGAAGAGCGCGAGCGACTCACGCGTCGCTTTGCCGAGGAGATTCGCAACGTCGTCGGGCCGAAGAAGGACGTCCCCGCGCCCGACATGGGAACCGGTCCGCAGGAGATGGCGTGGTTCATGGACGCCTACTCGATGCAGCAGGGCGAGACGACGCCCGGCGTCGTGACGGGCAAGCCGCCGGTCATCGGCGGCTCGTACGGCCGTGAGGAGGCCCCCGGTCGCTCCGTCGCCATCGTCACCCGCGAAGCCATCGACTTCTACGACTGGGACATCGAAGACACCACCGTCGCAGTCCAAGGGTTCGGTTCCGTCGGCGCGAACGCCGCCCGCCTCCTCGACGAATGGGGCGCGAAGGTGGTCGCCGTCTCCGACGTGGACGGGGCCATCTACGACCCGGACGGCCTCGACACGCAGGACGTCGAGGGCCACGACGAGCGCCCCGGCATGGTGTCGGGCTACGACGCCCCCGAGTCGCTCTCGAACGAGGAACTGCTCGAACTCGACGTTGACGTGCTCATCCCGGCGGCCATCGGGAACGTCATCACGACCGAGAACGTCGACGCCATCTCGGCCGATATGGTCGTCGAGGGCGCGAACGGCCCGACGACGTTCGCGGCCGACGCCGTCCTCGAAGAGCGCGGGATTCCCGTCATCCCCGACATCCTCGCCAACGCCGGCGGCGTGACGGTCTCGTACTTCGAGTGGCTCCAGGACATCAACCGCCGTCAGTGGTCGCTCGAACGCGTCCACGAGGAACTCGAAGCCGAGATGCTCAAGGCGTGGAACGCGGTCCGCGAACACGTCGAAGAACGCGACCTGACGTGGCGCGACGCGGCGTACGTCGTCGCGCTCTCCCGCATCGGCGGCGCGAAGGAGACGCGGGGCCTCTGGCCCTGAGCGGCTGAGCCTCGTACGACCCCTAATCGACCCGCGACCCGAGGGCTGCGGTGCGGCCCGTTTTCTTCTTCGGCGCGCTTCTCAGTCAGCGACCGCTTCGGCGACCTTCTCTATCGGGTGCGGCGGGTCGTCGGCCGCGCCGTCCATGTCCTCCAGTTGCGTCCGACAGGACGCGCCGGGGGCGACGACGGTGTCGCCGCGGCTCTGGCCGAGTTGGTCCGAGAGGATGTCGCCGATGGCCGTCGACAGCGAGTGGTGTTCGGCCTCGTAACCGAAGCTCCCCGCCATGCCGCAACAGCCCGAATCGATCGGGTCCACGTCGTAGCCGGCGCGCCGGAGGACGCCCACCGCGTGGTGGTCCTTGCGCGTCGCCTTCTGGTGGCAGTGACCGTGGTACGTCAGCGTCTCGTCGTCCGTCGACGCTGCGGCGTCGCAGTCGAGTCCCTCCACGAGGCGCTTCGCGTCGAGGTACTCCATGATGCCGTAGGTCTCGGCGGCGACGGTCTCGGCCGCGTCGCTCGAAAGCAGGTCGAGGTAGTCCGACTGGAACATCACCGCGTCCGAGGGCTCACAGAGGACGACGCTCCAGCCGGCTTCGACGCGGGGTGCGAGCGCGTCGACGTTCGTCTCGGCGCGCGCCCGCGACCGGTCGAGGAAGCCCTTCGAGTGGGCCGGGCGGCCGGTGGCGGTCACGTCGTCCGGAATCGAGACGTGGACGCCAGCGGCTTCGAGGACGCGGACCGCGGCCTTCCCCGCGTCGGGGTGGTTGTAGTTGGTGTAGCTGTCCGGGAACAGAAGCACCTTGTCGGTCGCCTCGGCCTCGGGGACGCGAGCGCCGCCCCGCGCCTCGAACCAGTCTTCCAGCGATTCGCGGTGGAACGTCGGGAGCGAGCGTTCCTTTGCGATGCCGACGGTCTTCTCCATGACCGTCCGCGCGCCCGGTATCTTCGCCGCCCAGTTCGAAAGCGGAGCGAGTCGCGAGCCCAGCGCGTTCAGCCGGTCCACCTCGGCGAACAGGCGATCCCGGAGGCTCGCGCCGTGAGACTCGTGGTGGGCGTGTTCGACCTCGGCTTTGAGCTTCGCCATATCGACCTCGCTGGGGCAGTCGCGGGCGCAGCCCTTACAGCCGACACAGAGGTCCAGCACCTCGCGCATGAACTCGGTGTCCGTCGCGTCGGCGTCGAGGTCGCCGCTCATCGCCTGCCGGAGCATGTTCGCCCGGCCGCGGGTCGATAACCCTTCTTCCTCCGTGGCGCGGTAGGTCGGACACATCACGCCGCCGGTGGTCGATTGGTCGCCCCGACAGCCGCCACAGCCGTGGCAGAGCTCCGCCATCCCCTGAAAGCCGTTTTCGGTGTCCCAGTCGAGTTCGGGGTCGAATCCGGCGTCGAACTCGTAGTCCGGATCGAATCGGAGGTTCTCGGTCATCGACACGTCGCCGCAGACCTGCCCCGGATTCAGGAGCCAGTCGGGGTCGAACGCGGTCTTGAGGTCGCGGAAGGCGTTCCAGAGACGGTCGCCGTACAGTTTCCGGTTCCATTGGGTCCGCGCGCGGCCGTCGCCGTGTTCGCCCGACACCGACCCGCCGGCCTCGACGACGAAGTCCGTCACCTCGTCGGCGATGGTCTCGAACGAGTCGAGGCCGTCGAGCGTCTTCGTGTTGACCAGCGGGCGGACGTGCAGCACGCCCGGCCCCGCGTGGGCGTAGAAACTCGTGTTCGCGTCGTGGTCGTCGATGACCTCGCGGAACCGCTCGACGTACCCCGGCAGTTCGTCGGCCGGAACGGCGCAGTCCTCGATGAACGAGAGGTGTTTCTCGTCGGTCGTCCGCGAGAGCAGGATGGGCGCGGCGGCCTTGCGCATCTCCCAGAGCCCCGCGCGGGCCGCCTCGTCGTGGGCTTCGAGCGCGTCGAACGCGCGGGCGTCGTCGTCGACGCCGACGCCGTCGGATGGGGTCGCCTCCGGCGTCACCGAGGGGGCGCGGGCCGTCAGCAGGTCGGCGACTTTCCGCCGGCCGTCCGCGTCGGAGTCGGCGTAGAACTCGACCAGCAGGGCCGCGCGGGTCCCGTCGGGGAGCGACGCGGCCACGTCGTGGAACTCGGCGGTGTCGAGCGCGAGGTCGATGAGCACGTCGTCGATGAGTTCGACCGCCGCCGGGTCGTGGTCGAGGATGGGGGCCACGTCGGCGGCGGCGTCGAACACGTCCTCGTAGGTGAGGAGCGCGACCGCCTTCGTCTCCGGGAGCGGTTCGAGCGAGACGGTCGCCTCGGTCACGACGGCGAGGGTGCCCTCGCTCCCGGCGAGCAGGCGCGCGAGGTTCACGGTCCCCGGCTCGCAGTCCGGCTCGGTGCCCGTCCCGTCGGCCAGCGGGCGCTCTCCCCGGACCTCATCGACCAGTGCGTCGAGGTTGTACCCCGAGACGTTGCGCTTGAGGTCCGGGTAGCGGGCGTCTATCTCCTCACGTTCCTCGTCGAGCACGCGGACGACCTCGGCGTAGATTCGGGGGAGAAGCGGACTGGCCGGGCCGTCTGCTCCCCACGCGTCGCTCTCGGGGTCGGCTTTCTCCCGGAGGTCGTCCACGCGAACCTCGCCGAACCGGTGGACGCTCCCGTCGGCGAGGACGACCTCGCACTCCTCGACGTAGTAGTCGGTCTTGCCGTACTTCAGCGAGTGCGCGCCCGTGGAGTTGTTACCGATAGCGCCCCCGAGGACACTCCGGTCGCCCGCCGCGGGGTCCGGGCCGAACGTGAGACCATGGTCGGCCGCGGAGTTATTGAGATCCGCGAGCGTAACCCCGGCCTGCGCGGTCGCCGTCGCCGCCTCGGCGTCCACCGACTGGACCCCGTCCATGTGCCGCGAGAGGTCGAGGACGACCGCCTCGTTGACGGCCTGTCCCGCGAGGCTCGTGCCGCCGCCGCGGGGGAGGACGGGAATCTCGCGGTCGGCGCAGTACTCGACGACGGCCGCCACGTCGGCGGTCGAAGTCGGCATGACGACGCCGACGGGGAGCACTTCGTACGCCGACGCGTCGGTCGCGTACAGCTGTCGGGTGTACTCGTCGAACCGCACGTCGCCGTCGACGAGGCGTTCGAGGTCGCGGACGAGCGCCTCGCGGTCGGTGTCGCCGCCGACGTAGTCGTAGTCGGCGCGCGGGTCGTCGCTGGGGTCGACGGACGAGTCGGTCCGCTGGCCGTCGCTTGAGTCGTCCGGACGTTCCTGCGTCGCCATCGGGGGTCAGTTCGACTCGGCGGCCAGCACTTGGTTCTCCAGCTCCTCGCCCTCGTCGAGCCGCCCGAGGTTCCCGGCGACGATGTCGGCGAGGCGGTCCCAGTGTTTCGGCGTGTGGCCGCCCGTGTGGGGCGTGATGAGGCAGTTCTCCAGCCCCCACAACGGGTGGTCAGCGGGAAGCGGCTCGGGGTCGGTCACGTCGAGGGCGGCCCCGCGAATCTTGTTCGACCGGAGCGCCGACACGAGCGCGTCGGTGTCGACGATGCCGCCGCGGGCGGCGTTGACGAGCACCGCGTCGGTCGGCATCGTGGCGAACTCCGCGTCCCCGATGAGCCCGCGGGTCAGGTCGTTCAGCGGGCACGCGACCACGACGTACTCGCTTCGGGAGAGCGCGTCGTGAACCGCGTCGGATTCGAAGCCGGCGACTTCGTCGGTCGGCCCGCCCTTCGACGGGGTGTAGCGGATGCCGATAGTCTCGACTTCGAAGCCCTGCAACCGCTGGGCGACGGCCTGCCCGATGGAGCCGAGACCGATAATCGTCACCGTGCTGTCGGTGAACTCGCCGGACTGGAAGTGCCGCCACTCGGCGCGCTCCTTGCGCCGCCATCCCTCGTGGAGGCGGCGAGCGAACACGAGCATGTTGCCGATGGCCTGCTCGGCGATGCCGGGCGCGTGGATACCGCCGGCGTTGGTGACCGCGACGCCGTGTTCCGCGAGCGCGTCCATCGGGACGTGGTCGGTCCCGGCGAACGTGCAGGCGAACAGTTCGAGGCGGTCGGCGTGGTCTAGGAGGTCTTCGTCTATCGTGATGCCCGTGACGACGCGGGCGTCGGCGACGAGTTCGCGTTCCTGTTTCGGCGTCCGGGCGAGCGTCACGGTCCGGTCCGGGAGGCGCTCGCGGAGCGCGTCGGCGTACGATTCCATCGAAAGGCCCTCGGTCCCCTCGCGGAGGACGACGATGTCTGTCTCGGTCATGGTGTGAGTCGCGCGCGTCGCGGGCGCGGTTGCTACATCGATTGGGTGACGTTCCCTTAGTCTTTTTGTGTAGTCGGTGTCCACGGATACCGTTTATACTTAAGTGGGTGGCGAGTGGTACGTGTACGCATGGCTGACGCCGTTCGAGCGCGATTAGCGGAGCTTCGCAGAGACCTCCATCGCCACCCGGAACCGGGCTGGTGCGAGTTCCAGACGACCGCGCGACTCGTCGAGGAACTGCGCGCCATCGGCGTGGACGAACTCGCCGTCGGCGCGGACGCCTACGACCCCGACGATCGGATGGCCGTCCCGAGCGACGACCGACTCGCCGAGTGGTACGAACGGGCACTCGACCGCGGAACCGACCCGGACCTGCTCGAATCTCTCCGCGGCGGGACGACCGGCTGTGTCGCCGTCCTCGACCGCGGTGAGGGGCCGACGGTCGGCCTCCGGGTCGACATCGACGGGCTGTTCATCGAGGAGTCAGACGACGCGGGCCACGACCCCGCCGCCGAGGGATTCCGCTCGGAGACGGGCGAGACGATGCACGCCTGCGGCCACGACACCCACATGACGTGGGGACTGGCGACGCTCGAAGCCGTCAAAGAAAGCGACTTCTCGGGTCGACTTATCGTGTTCTTCCAGCCCGCAGAGGAGATTTCGGGGGGCGGCGCGCCCATGGCGAAAAGCGAGTACGCTGCCGGCATCGACTATTTCTTCGCGGTCCACGTCGGCCTCGATCACCCGACGGGTGAGGTCGTCGCCGGCATCGAGAAACCGCTCGCCATGTGTCACATTGACGCGGAAATCGAGGGGACGACCGCTCATGCCGGCAAGGAACCGGAGGCCGGCGCGAACGCCATCCACGCGCTCGGCACCGCCATCGAGAGCGTCTACGGCATCCCGCGGCACTCCGACGGGATGACTCGCGTCAACGTCGGCCGGGTCGAAGGCGGCACCGCCAGCAACGTCATCGCCGACGAGGTCGAAGCCGTCGCCGAGGCGCGCGGCGAGACGACCGAACTCATGGAGTACGCGAAGTCCGAACTCCGCCGGCGGTTCGAGAAGGCGGCCGAACTGCACGGCTGCGAGGCGACGGTCGACGTGGTCAGCGAGAGCCCGCGGGCCGACAGCGACCCCGAACTCGTGGAGGCGGTCGCCGACGCTGCCGAGGGCGTGCGTGGCGTCAATCGCGTCGTCCCGACCGCCGACTTCGGCGCGAGCGAGGACGCCACGTTCCTCATGGAGCGCGTCCAGCGCGACGGCGGCCTCGCGTGTTACTCCATCGTCGGCACCGACCACCCGACGAGCCACCACACTGCGACGTTCGACGTGGACGAGCGGAGCCTCGAAATCGGCGTCGACGTTCTCACGCGGTCGATTCTCTCCGTCGCCGGAGTCGAGTCAGTACCGGAAATCGCGGGAACGAACCGATGAGCGACGGGCGCGTCACCGGCGAGTCGGCACCGCCAGCGTCCGAAATCGTCACCGCGGACGACGTGGCGGACGCTCACGAGCGACTCGACGGCGTGGTCCACCGGACGCCGCTCGATAGCTCGCGGACGATAGCCGACCGCTGCGGGGCCGAGCGGGTCGACCTCAAACTGGAGAACGTCCAGCGGACGGGGTCGTTCAAGATTCGCGGCGCGTACAACGCGATGGCACAACTCCCCGAATCGGTGCGCGAACGGGGCGTCGTCGCCTCCAGCGCCGGCAACCACGCGCAGGGCGTCGCGCTCGCGGGTGACCTGCTGGACATCGACACAACCATCGTCGTCCCCGAAATCACGCCGGCGGTGAAAATCGACGCCACCCGCGGCTACGGCGCGGACGTGGTCGTCGAAGGCGACCTGTACGAGGAGTCGTACGAACACGCCCTGCGACTCGCAGAGGAGGAGGAACTGGAGTTCGTCCATCCCTTCGACGACGCGGCCGTCATCGCCGGGCAGGGGACCGTCGGGCGGGAAATCGCGGCCGACGCACCCGACGTGGACACGGTTCTCGTCTCTATCGGCGGTGGTGGTCTCATCTCCGGCATCGCCACCGCGCTGAAGGCGCGCGACCCCGACGTGCGCGTCGTCGGCGTCCAACCCGAGGGCGCGGCCCACGCCAAGCCCTCGCTGGAGGCCGACGAGATTCGCATGCTCTCGGAGGTCGATACCGTCGCCGAGGGTATCGCCGACGCGCGGCTGTTAGAGCGGACGTTCGCGGTCGTCCGCGACCGCGTCGACGACGTGGTCTCGGTCGACGACACGGACCTCGCGGTCGCCACGACGGTCCTCGCAGAGCGGGCGAAGACGGTCGCCGAACCGGCTGGCGCGGCCCCGGTCGCCGCGCTGCTGTCGGGCGCGGTCGACGTCGAGGGAGAGCGCGTCGCGGCCGTCGTCTCCGGCGGCAACGTCGGTCTCTCCGAACACGCTGAACTGACCCGCG
>NZ_JAMYJY010000041.1:0-30240 GCF_024136985.1 Haloferax sp. AB510 | reverse complement strand
TTCGCCCGCGAGTTCGTCGCCCGCGGCCGCGACGTGACGCTCGTCGACGACGCCGAGACTGTGGAAGTCGTCCGACCGCTTCTCTCCCGCGCCGGCGTGGATCTCGTCGCGGGCGACTCGACCGACCCGCCGGTATCGGGCTTCGGATTGGTCTTCGTCGGCGACGCCTTCGCTGGGCGCGACCCGGACGGCGCGCGAGCGCTCGTCTCCGGCGCGCACGACGCCCTCGAACCCGGTGGGTCGGCGGTGTTCGTCGATAGTCTCCACGGGCGCTGTCCGACCGAGGCGACTGCGGGGCGGGCGGTGGACGCGCTCGCCACCGGCCGCGGCGACCTCTACGACGAGCCGACGGTTCGCTCGTGGGTCGAATCGGCCGGATTCGGCGGCTGTACGGTCCGAGACGTGCCAGGGACCGACCTGCAGGCGGTCGTCGGCGAGCGTGCGGTTGATTAGGACCGACCTCCGAGTTCGGCTATGGACAACTCGGTGCTGCGCGACGACATGGTCGACGGCCTGGAGCACTCGCTGGAGTCGCTCCCGGAGGCCGTCTCCATCGCCATGCGCAGCGTCCCGCGACACGAGTTCGTCACCGACTCGCCGTATCAGAACCGCCCGACGGAGCACCGCGACACGAACACGACCATCCTCGCGCCGACGACGGTCGCGCGCCTGCTCTCCGCGCTCGACCCGCAACCGGACGACGAGGTGCTCGTCGTCGCGCGGGCGTCGGCTACACCGCCGCGGTCCTCGCCGAAATCGTCGGCGACGCGCACGTCCACGCGGTCGATATCACCCGCTCGCTCGTCTACGAGGCGCGCGAGAACCTCCAGCGCGCCGGCTACGGCGGCGTCCTCGTGGACTGCCGCGACGGCGCGGAGGGGCTGGCCGACTACGCGCCCTTCGACCGCATCCTCGTCGAGGCCTCGGCGGTCCGCCCGCCCGCGCGACTCCTCGCGCAACTCGCCGACGGCGGCCGGCTCGTCATGCCGAAAGGCGTCGGCGAACAGACGCTCGTCGCCGTCGAGGACGGCGAGGTGGCCGAGTCGTTCGGCCCGCTGTCGTTCAAACCGCTCCTCGTGGACGGCGAACAGACGGGGAGCATCGTCAGAAACCGGACGCGACGCGAGGACCCCGAGTACGAGGGCCGGGGCTGGCACGCCGGCCACGGCTGGGAACAAGACTGGATAGACTGGGGCGGTCGCGGGTAGACGAGTAGGACTGAGCCCTCGACGTGTCGGCCGACGCGACAGTCACGCTTCTCCGAGCGCGGGAACCACCAATTTACGATTTAGCCGCGGAGCGCGTAACTAGAGCCGGTGAATCAACCATGGAGAAGAACGTCGGCGGCTACGATCGCATCGCGCGCGCCGTCCTCGGACCAGTGCTCATCGTCGTCGGGGCGGCGAGCCTCGCGGGCTTCCTGACCATCGCGGCCGGAACCCTCGGACTCGTCGTCGCGGTCGCGGCGCTCCTCGTCGGAGCGGTCCTTGCGACCACGGCAATCACCCAAAAATGCCCGCTGAACGACCTGCTGGGCTTCAACACCTACGAGGGCGCGAAGACGACCGAGACCGAATCCGCGGGCAAGCCCCGCGCGCAATAATCATTTTCGAGTGAACTGCTGACGGCAGCTCGTGTTCCGTGGGTTGAACCGTGCGAGCGGACGCTTCGTATTTCGCTTTGGTTATCAAAACAGATAGCTCGCGGGAAACACCTTTCTCGCACCTCCCGAGACCAGGAGTAGCGATGACGCCACCACTCCCGACGCGGGAACAGCTCCCGGACGACCTCCTCGAACGGGCCAACTGGGTCGGGTGGCAAACACGGACCCGTGACGGTGCCGAAACGACGGTTCTGAAGGACACGACCGGCGGGCTCGCGTCGGTGACCGACGTTTCGACGTGGACGACGTTCGACGAAGCGCTCGCGTACGCGCGGGACGGCCCCGCCGACGGGGTGGGGTACGTTTTCACCGACGACGACCCGTTCGTCGTCGTCGACATCGGCGAGTGCCGCGACAGCGAGACCGGCGCGACCGAGCGCTGGGCGTGGGAACTCGTCGACCGCCTCGACTCTCACACGCAGGTGAATCCCTCGGGGACGGGCTGTCGCGTCCTCGTCCGCGGGACGCTTCCGTCGGGAAGCGACCGAACTGAGAACCTCGAACTCTCGGACGGCGCGGGCTTTTTCCCCGCGACCGGCGACCGACTCGAAGGCACGCCCGCGGCGATTGCCGAGCGGAGCGACGTGCTCGCGGCAATTCACGGCGCCTACTTCGAAGCCGGCCCGGAGCCGTCGCCGGCCCCGGCGGTCGACTCGGTGGCTCCGGATTCGTCCGGTGTGCCCGTTGACGCGCGCCTCGACGAGGTGAGCGGCCCGGGCAACGACCTCGCGGACGGCGAGGTTATCGACCGCGCTTCGACCGCGGTGAACGGCGTGAAGTTCACCCATCTGTGGCGGGGAGACACCAGCGGCTACGACAGCCACGACGACGCGGACGCGGCGCTGTGTTCGATTCTCGCGTTCTGGACGGCCGGCGACGCGCGCCAGATGTGCCGCCTGTTTCGAGACTGCGAGCTCTTTCGGCCGAAGTGGGACGAGGTGGCGCACGCGGACGGCTCGACCTACGGCGCGAAGACGGTCCAGCGAGCGATTCGGGAGACGAGCGAGTACTACGACCCGTCTGGCTGGTCGAGCGCGGTTCGGCCCGCGACGACGCCCACGGACGAGGACCGACGGGGAGACAGCCGGTCCGACGGCGCGCTCGACGGGCAGCCCGACGACCCCGGGAGTGAACCACGGGGACCGCCGCCGACCGCCGCGTCGCCGGTTGGCGAGCGCGAAGCGTTCGACCGCTTCAGCGAACTCCGGGCGCGGCTCGACGACGTCGTCGGCGAAAACGAGCGACTCCGCGACGAACTCGACGCGGAGCGCGAGCGCCGGCGCGACCTCGAAGCACGGGGACGCGGTGGCGGGGCCGGTGAGAGAGACGAGAAAGCGGGGCGCGGGTGGTCGCTGTTCGACTGGCTTCGGTCGTGAGCGACGCTATGTTAGCTGTGTTCTGAGCTGATTCACGATTTGAGTCCGCTTCCGGTGAGCGGTACGACCACGTCGGCGTCGCGGTCGAGGACGCCCGAGAGCCGCAGTTCGCGGAGCGCCGCGGGTGCGACGGCGCAGGTCGGCTCCGTATAGAAGCCGTGGCGGTGGAGCCTGTCGAGTTCGTCTTCGACCGCGTCGGACGAGAGCGCGATGGCGTCGCCGCCGGTGTCGTCCAGCGCCTCGTGAATCTCGGCCTCGCGGACGGGGTCGAGAATCTGGATGCCGTCGGCCACGTCGTTCGTCTCGTCGGGCGTGTGGTGCCGAGCGTCGGCGATGGGTGAGTAGCCGGCGGCCTGCGCGCCGTACAGTTCGGGCATCCGATCGGTCCAGCCCGCCTCGTAGAGCGCGCGGAAGCCGTGGTACGCGCCGAGGAAGAGCGTCCCGTGGCCGAGCGGCGTGACGACCGCGTCGGGGACCGACCAGTCGCGCTGGGCGGCGATTTCGTAGGCGACGGTGGCCGTGCCCGCGAAGAACGCGGGGTTCCACGCGTGACTCGCGTACCACGCGTTGTCGGCCTCGACGGCCTCGACGCAGGCGTCGGTCACGTCCTGTCTGGAGCCCTCGATTCGGACCGGCTTGGCCCCGGCGCGCTCGATGGCGCGGACCTTCGAGGGCTTGACCGACGCGGGCACGTAGATTTCGGCGTCGATACCGGCGCGGGCGGCGTAGGTCGCGACGGCGGCCCCCGCGTTGCCCGAGGAGTCCTCGACGACGCGTTCGACGCCGAGCACTGACGCGAGAGAGAGCATCGTCGTCGCGCCGCGGTCCTTGAACGAACCGGAGGGGAAGACGTACTCCAGTTTGAACGAGGCCTCCCACTCCGCCGCGTCGACGAGGGGCGTCATCCCCTCGCCAAGAGTCGCGTGCGGCTCGGTCGGCAGGAACTCGTCGAACGCCCAGAGGCCGTCGCGGTAGTCGAGGGCGGCGTCATCGGGGGTGGCCGCAGACGGCGTCGGGTCGGACGCGAAGTCCAGCGGCTCGCCGCAGGTGCAGCGCCAGCGCCACGCATCGTACGTCTCGCCACAGGCGTCGCACGCGAGTCGGAGCCGAGCGGGGAGGTCGTGTGATGTCGTCATGGGAAGTGAGGTGGTGGGTGGGTGTGGGGTGAGGTGGTGCGGGTGAAGTAAGTCAGGGGTCAGTACGTGTCGAGGTCGATGCCGACGGAACAGACGTACTCGCCGGAAGCGACCTGCGGGAGGCGGCGCGCCCGCCAGAAGATGCCGTCGTGGTCGGCGGTGACGCGGGCTTTGAGCTTGCCGAACACGTCCGTCACCTCGAACACCACGTCGCCGGCGGAGACGCGCTCGCCGAGGTCGCGCTTGAACCGGACGAGGCCGCCGACCGGCGAGCCGTACTGGTCGAAGCCGCGGGCGCGGGTCTGGGCTTCGAGTTCCACGTCACCGTCGAGGAAGTCGTACCCGCGGAGGACGTTGTAGACGCCGCGGACACCCTTCTCGATGCTCTCGTCGTCCCAGCCGACGCAGCCGCCGAGTTCGGGGTCGATGGTCGGGATGCCGGCGTCCGGGCCGGCGCGGGCGAGTTGGCCGTCGGGGCCCTTCTGGTCGAGGACGTAGCCGCAGCCGAACGTCTTGGCGAGTCGGAGGCACTTAGCGTGCATCCGGTGGTGGCGACCGCAGCGGACGCGGACCTCGTCTATCATCTGACTCGTCGAGCCCTGATGGAGGTCGACGATGAGGTCGGCGTCGCGGGCGGCGGCGAACGTCGCGGCCGCGATGCGCTCCGAGGAGGTGCCGCGCTCGTCGCCGGGGTACGCCCGGTTCATCTTCGTGTCGTCTATGGGGTTGCGGTGCTGTGCGACCTGAAAGGCGTGGTAGTTGACGATGCCGACGACGAGAATCGTGCCGGAGATCTCCGCGGGGTCGAGCTGCGGGACGACCCGCTGGATGACGCCGACGCCGTTGAGTTCGTCTCCGTCCGAGGCCGCCTGCATGTAGAGCGTCTTGCCCGACGACGCGCCGTTGATGACGGCGACGGGCAGGCCGACGCTCCCGCCGTCGCGGGACTCGCCGACTTCGAGACGGCCCACGTCCATCTCCCCGGGGGCCGCGCTCGCCGTTCCCAAGGTAATCATATCGCCAACCTCGGACCCGCCTCCCTTTAGGGGTTCGGTCCGCTGACCCCCCGAGGAAAGCGTTGCCGCTATGGTCTCGCGGCCGCTACCGGCGACCGTGACAGACGACGTTCCCGAACGGCCGCCGACGGGGGGACTGGTACAGGCGCTGGACGTGCCACGAAACGCCGCTATCGGGGCGGCCGTCGGCCTCGCGTTGGCCGTCGTCGCCTACCTCTTTCGGGTCCTCGAACTGTTCGGCCCGTTCGCCGGTACCCGCGAGTATCCGATACTCGGACCCGAGGGCTGGTTCCTCATCCTCGCGTTCGTCCTCGCCTCTGCGACGGCGCTGCTCGTCGCGACAGTGCTCACGCTCGTCTCGGCGTATCGACTGAGTAAAACGCTCTGAGCCGTCGGTTCCGTCGGTTCGGCCTCGCCCTACTCGTCGAACTCGCGCTCGTCGCCGACGAGTTCGCCCAGTCGTTCCGCGCCGGCTCTGGTTCCTTTCGCGATGATGAGGTCGCCGCCGTGGAGCCGCGTTTCCGACCCCGGCGAGACGACCCACTCGCGGCCGCCAGCCCGGCGGACCGCGATGACGCGCATTCCCGTCTCGGTCTTGACGCGCCGGTCGCCGAGGGTCGCCTCCGCGAGGTCGCTTGCGGGGGCGACCCGCAGGCGGATGATGACCTCGTCGGACTCCTTGACCGCGGCGGCGACGACCGGGTGGGCGTCGATGCCGCGGAGGACGCCCTCGGCGATTTCGAGCGCGGCGTCCGAAATCATCTCGGTCGCGCTCGCGAGTTGGACGAGCCCGCGGAGCGACACGGGGTCTTCGACCCGGCTCGCCGCGCGGAGCGTCCACGCCTCGAACCGGGACTTGAGCGCGTCCACCTCGGCTTCGAGTTCCTCGACCTCTTCGGCGACGCCCTCGCTGTCGAACAGCACCGCGCCGTAGGCGAGGTCGACGGCGAGTTCGCTCATATCCTTCATCAGGACGATGGAGTCGACCGCCCGCTCGAGGTCCTCGATGGTCGGCTCCGGCACATCCGGCGGATCGTACCGGAGGCCCGTGGCGGCCTCGTGGACGGTCTGGAGGCCGTCGTCGCGGCCACGTAGGAGGAGCACGTCGCCGGCGCGGAGCGTCGTCTCGTGGTCGGGGTTCGTCACCCACTCGCCGGCGCGGTGGATGGCGATGACGCGGACGCCCGTCTCGGTCTCCATGTTGATGTCGCCGAGCGTGCGACCCGCGTACGGCGACTCGTCGGTGAGTTCGCACCGGATCGTCGTCTCGACCGCCTCGGGGAGCGCCGCGCGGATGGCGTCCGGGAGGCCGATGTCCTCGATGACGACCTTGGCGATGTCGCCCGCGGCGTCCGAAATCTTCTCGGCCGCGCCGACGACGCCGAGGACGGGCGCGAGTTCCTCCGCGGCCTCGGGGCTCCGGGCCGCCATCATCAGGCTCATGCGCGCCTGTAGCTGAAGGATGTCCATCCGCTCTTCGAGGTCAAGGACCTCGGCCGCGAGGTCGTCGTTAGCGTGGAGGACGGCGGAGTACGAGAGGTCGATGAGTAACTCCGCGGTGTCTTTCATCTCGGCGAGGACGGCCTTGACGCTGACAGGCTCGTACTCAATGTCCTCCGGATTCATGCGCCCGCCTTCACGACGGGACGGCAAAAGGCTTGCCAGGAATAGTGGTGCCACCGTGGTTCGAGAGAGCTACGTCGCGGGCGGATATGACTTCGCGGGTAGCCCGAACCGCGCGCGACCGCCCTCGGTGAACCCCGTATAAGGGCACCGAAAACAACGACAATTGTCGAACACTATTTTAGACACCGGCTACCCACGAAATCGACAGACGGGGCTGCCGTTGTATGTGTATGGCGGTCGATAACATATGAGTGAAAACGATAACGCTTTTTTGAGATGGTAGGCAACGTTCTGGGTATGTCAGGCGAACTGAAGCGGGGGCTGGAAGGTGTGCTGGTCACCGAATCGAAACTCAGCTTCATCGACGGCGATGCGGGACAACTCGTTTACTGCGGTTACGACATCGAAGACCTCGCACGGGACGCAAGCTACGAGGAGGTACTCTACCTTCTGTGGCACGGAGAGCTTCCGACGCGCGAGGAACTGGATGCGTTCTCCGACGAACTCGCGGCCCATCGCGGCCTCGATGACGGCGTCCTCGACGTGACGCGCGAACTCGCAGAGCAGGACGAGTCGCCGATGGCGGCGCTCCGAACGCTCGTCTCGGCGATGTCGGCGTACGACGAAAACGCCGACTTCGAGGACGTGACCGACCGCGAGGTCAACCTCGAGAAGGCAAAGCGCATCACGGCGAAGATGCCGTCGGTACTCGCGGCCTACGCCCGCTTCCGTCGCGGCGACGACTACGTCGAACCCGACGAGAGCCTGAATCACGCGGCGAACTTCCTCTACATGCTCAACGGCGAGGAGCCGAACGAAGTGCTCGCCGAGACGTTCGACATGGCGCTCGTGCTCCACGCCGACCACGGTCTGAACGCTTCCACGTTCTCCGCGATGGTCACGTCCTCGACGCTGTCTGACCTCTATAGCGCGGTCACGTCCGCCATCGGCACGCTCTCGGGGTCGCTCCACGGCGGCGCGAACGCGAACGTCATGCGGATGCTGAAGGACGTCGACGACAGCGACATGGACCCGACCGAGTGGGTCAAAGACGCCCTCGACCGCGGCGAGCGCGTCGCCGGGTTCGGCCACCGCGTCTACAACGTCAAGGACCCCCGCGCGAAGATTCTCGGCGCGAAGTCCGAGGCGCTCGGCGAGGCCGCCGGCGACATGAAGTGGTACGAGATGTCGGTCGCCATCGAGGAGTACATCGGCGAGGAGAAGGGTCTCGCGCCGAACGTGGACTTCTACTCCGCCTCGACGTACTACCAGATGGGCATCCCCATCGACCTCTACACCCCCATCTTCGCCGTCTCGCGCGTCGGCGGCTGGATAGCGCACGTCCTCGAACAGTATGAGGACAACCGCCTCATCCGCCCGCGCGCCCGCTACACCGGCGAGAAAGACCTCGAGTTCCCGTCGGTCGACGAGCGATAGACAGCGAGTCAACGAGTCGCACGCGACTTTTTCCCGTTCGCCGTCTCCCGGAGCGACGCGTCGTCCCCCGCGACCGCTCGCTCACCCCGTACCACGGTTTCCGTCCCGTCTCATCCGCCCGCGCGCTCAGTCGTCTTCGCCCACGTCGTCGACGCCGACGCTTCCGCGTTGGACCATGAGCGAGTCGGCGTGGCCCGCCCAGTCGGCGTAGTAGAACGCGACCAGCGCGAACAGCCCCATCCACGTGAACGACAGGACGATACCGATTCGCGCGCCGAGCGGGCCGTAGCCGAACACCTCGACGAGCAGGTAGGACACGCCGACGAAGAAGCCGAACACCCCGGTCAGCCGGGCGACGAAGGGGATTCGCGTCGCGCCCGCGCCCTGCAGCGACCCGGACAGGCCGACGAAGAGCGCCAGTCCCGGCGCGGCGAGGCCGTAGGCGACGGCGAACTTCACGGCCCACTCGAGGTCCGCGCCGCCGCCGGAGCCGACGAGGCCGACGACGGGTTCGGTGAACGCCGCGAGGAAGAGCCCGATGCCGCCGACCGTAACGACTGACAGGAGCGCCACCGCGCCGCCCTGATACCGCGCGGCCTCGCTGTCGCCCGCCCCGAGCGCCTGCCCGACGAGGACGCTGGCGGCGACGTTGTAGCCGCGCGCCAGCGGGCTCGCGACCTGCTGGTAGACCCGGCGGCCGATTTGGAAGCCGGCGTTGACGGCGTCGCCGAAGCCGAGGAGCAGGGCGTTGAACGGGAACTCCGCGAGTTCGGCGGCGATTCCCTCGCCGACCCGCGGGGTCGCGATGCGAACGAGTTGGTTGGCGACCGTCCGGTCGCGGGGGCGGACCAGCGAGGTCGGCGACGCGGGCCGGGCGAGCGCGACGAGAAGCAGTCCCGCCGAGAGGACGTTGGCGGTGGAAGTCGCGAGTCCGACACCCAGCACGCCGAGCGCCGGCAGGCCGACGAGACCGAAGCCGAGACCGACCGACAGCCCGATGTTGACGACGTTGGCGAAGACGTTGACCAGCATCGGCGTCCGGGTGTCGCCGACGCCCTGAAGCGACCGCGAACCGACCAGCGAGACCAATCGCGCGGGCGAGGTGGCGAAGATAACCGCGAGATACGTCGTTCCCAAGGCGACCGCCCTGTCGCTCGCCGGGAACGCGCCGATGGCCGCCTCGCCCAGCGTGAACCCGAAAATCAGGAACGGGACGCCCGCGAGGAACGCGAGGAGGAGCGCCGTCGAGATAGCCTCGCTCCGGTTGGCGTCCGCGCCGCTCCCCGTGTCCTGACTGGAGAGCGCAATCGCACCGCCGCCGAGGCCGAGGCCGATGCGGAGCGGGAACCGTGCGTAGAGGTCGGCGAGGCCGATAGCGACGACGGCGGCCGGGGAGAGCGCCGCGGTGACGGCAACGTCCACGGTCCGCATCGCCGTCTGTGCGGTCTGCTCGGCCATCACCGGCCACGCGAGCGAGAAGATCCGCTTCCAGACTCGCCGGAGACGGCCGAGGTTCATGCCGAGGCCACGGACCTCGCGCAGTTGACGGTATCGGAAGCGGCGGTCCCGTCGGGCACTCTCGATGCGACGCGTGAATGACGAGTGTCATACGCGAGCGATGGGTCGCCGCTGTCGTGCGTTTTCACTTTCACTCCGGGTGGGGGACGTTTATATGCACGGGGACCAGAAAGACAGTTGCACGTCACACGCGTGCATTCCCCCTTTCCCCCTTCCCGACCGGCGAGCGACGGCGACGGCGCGCGTTGACAGAGGCGAATCCGAGTTTTCAACCGACGACCATGAGGGTTGACATCACGGCCCTGATACGGACGAGTTCCCGAACGATTAAACACAGACACGGGTGATTTCTGACCATGCTCACGCTTGACGACGTACGCGCCGCCCGCGAGCGCGTCGAAGCGGTCGCCCGATGGACACCGCTGGAGTACTCGCACACCTTCTCGGAGATGACGGGTGCAGAGGTGTACCTGAAACTGGAGAACTCCCAGCGCACGGGGTCGTTCAAGATTCGCGGGGCGACGAACCGCATCACCACGCTCTCCGACGAGGAGAAAGACGCCGGCGTCGTGACCGCGAGCGCCGGTAACCACGCGCAGGGCGTCGCACTCGCGGCGTCGCGAGCGGGCGTGAACTCGAAAATCGTCATGCCGGAGTACGCGCCGATTTCGAAGGTGAAAGCCACCGAGCGCTACGGGGGCGACGTGGTCCTCTACGGCAACGACTACGATGAGGCGCAGACCAAGGCCCACGAAATCGAGGCGGACGAGGGGCGGACCTACGTCCACGCCTTCGACGACGAGTACGTCATGGCCGGGCAGGGAACTATCGGTCTCGAAATCGCTGAGGACTGCCCCGACCTCGACACCGTGGTCGTCCCCATCGGCGGCGGCGGACTCATCTCCGGCATCTCGACGGCCATCAAGGAACAGTTCCCCGACGCCCGCGTCATCGGCGTGCAGGCGGAACAGGCCTCCAGCGCCGCGGACTCGCTGAACAAGGGGTCGATTCAGACCATCGACGAGGTGGACACCATCGCCGACGGCATCGCCGTCCGCAGAATCGGCGACAAGCCCTTCGAGGTCATCCGCGAGCGCGTCGACGAGGTCGTCACCGTCTCCGACGAGGAAATCGCGGTGGCGCTGACCTACCTGCTCGAACGCTCGAAGACGCTGGTCGAGGGCGCGGGGGCCGTCGCGCTCGCGGCGCTGGTCTTCCAGAAGTTCGACTACGAGGAGGGCGAGGTCGTCGTCCCCGCGCTGTGCGGCGGCAACATCGACATGAACACGCTGACGACTGTCGTGATGCGCGGACTCGTCGAGACGGGCCGGTACCTCAAGATTCGGACCGAACTGAAAGACCGCCCCGGCTCGCTCGAACAGCTCATCGAGATCATCGCCGCGGAGAAGGCGAACATCTACGCCATCAGGCACGACCGCACCTCTCGGAAAATCGCGCTGAACGCGACGGAAGTCGAAATCGACCTCGAAATGCGCGGGCCCGACCACGTCGATTCGCTCCTCGGGGAGCTCCGCGACGCGGGCTACGACGTGGAAGTCCTCGACTGACCGCGTGGCCGGAGGCGGGCTTCGAGTCCCGCGTTGGAAGCCGGGGGCTCAGGCGAGTCGCGTGAGGCCCATAAACACAAGGAGCGTGCCGATGCCTCGGTAGAGCCAGACGGGCGGGGCGGACTCCTCGGACCCGTCGGAAGACGTGCGGCGGAGGAACTCGAACCCGAACGCGTGGATTCGCGCCGGGAAGACGAGGTACGCGACGCCGAGCGCCACGACCCCGACGGAGCCGACCTGCCACAGGAGGTTCATGTGCTAAGTCCGAACTGTTCCGGCATATGCCCGTCGGTCGGGTCGGCGCGTCGGCGGCCGGAGTTCGTCCGAGACGGGCGCGTTTCGGGAGTGAGAGCGCGTTTCTGTCCCCGACGAACGCTCGCCTTTTTACCCGGACGATTATGTCGAATTCGGGTGAGAGACACCACCTACGATGGTTTTCAGTTCGTGGGAAGCATGCGGGGATTGACCCTCCCCCAATACGAAGGCCTTTAACAGGGAAGTCCCCGCCCCTCGCTCCCTGGTTCGCCCCGTCGTCGGCGCTCCCCACCAAACCATGCTCGACCCAGTCATCGCCAGTCGGCTGCAGTTCGCGCTCACGACCATCGTCCACATCATCTTCCCCGTGATGAGCATGGGCCTCGCGCCCTTCCTCATCTACTTCACGTGGAAAGACATCCGCACCGACGACCCCGTGTACGAACAGCTCAGGCGGTTCTGGACGAAGATTTTCGCCGTCTCGTTCGTCGTCGGCACCGTGACCGGCATCGTCCTCGAATTCGAGTTCGGGACGAACTTCGCGGCGTTCTCGACGGCGGCCGGCGAGCTGTTCGGCGGCCCGCTGGCGACCGAGGGGATGATGGCGTTCATGCTCGAAGCGACGTTCCTCGGGGTGTTCGTCTTCGGCCGCGAGAAGGTCTCCGACGCGCTCTACATGGTTTCGGCCGTCGCCGTCGGCCTCGGGACGTGGCTCTCGGCGGTGTGGATTCTCGTCGCTAACTCGTGGATGCAGACGCCCCGGGGGTACGAACTCGCGCGCGAGGGCGGCCAACTCGTCGTCTCGCTCGTCGATCCAATCGCGGCGTACGCCAACCCGCGGTTCCCGTGGATGTTCGTCCACATGCAGAACGCCGCGGTGTTGTCGGTCGCGCTGTTCATGGCCGGTGTCGCGGCGTACCACGTCTGGCAGCGCGGCATCGACGCCGACGACGAGCGCGAGGACGCGCGCTTCTGGCGGAAGACGCTCAAAATCGCGCTCGTCGTCCTGCTCGTGACCGCGCCGTTTCAGGCGATCCACGGCGACGCCTACGGCCGGCACGTCTACGAGACCCAGCCGCAGAAGTTCGCCGCCATGGAGGCCGTCTGGGAGACCGACAGCTACGTCCCGGAGTACATCTTCGCCATCCCGACGAGCCTCGAACACATCACCGACCCGCGCGCCAAGGAACTGCTCGGCATCGGGATTCCCGGCGGGGCGTCGTGGCTGGCGAGCGGGGGTGACCCCCAAGCCGAAATCACCGGCCTGAACGAGTTCGACACGGAGGCCCCGCCGGTCGCCATCGTCTTCTGGTCGTTCCGGCTCATGGTCGCCGCCGGCTTCTGGTTCATCCTGTTGGCCTTCTGGGCGGCCTATCGCTGGTGGACCGACGACCTGTACGACGACGACCTGTTGCACAAGGCGTTCGTCGGGTCGTCGCTCCTCGGCATCTTCGCCGTCGAAGTCGGCTGGATAGTCACCGAGGTGGGCCGACAGCCGTGGGTCATCCAAGGCGTCCTCAGGACGAGCGAGGGCGTCTCGCCGGGGCTCACCGGCTTCGAAGCGACGCTCACGCTCGTCGGGTTCGCCGTCGTGTACACCGGCCTGCTCGCGCTCTACACCTACGTGATTCGCCGCATCATCCGCGAGGGACCGCCGAGCATCGACGAGACTGAGGCGGGTGCGGAGGCCGCCTCCCCCGCGGGGGTGACCGGCGATGACTGACTACGGCGCGTTCGCCACGGACCCGCTTTTCGGCCTGCCGCTGCAGGAGTTGTGGTTCGGGCTCGTCTTCTTCATCCTCGGGATGTTCCTGTTCCTCGACGGCTTCGACTTCGGCGTCGGGGCCGTCTTCGCGACCCGCGACGACGACGAGGAACGCGAGACGCTTTTGGCCGCCATCGGCCCCTTCTGGGACGGCAACGAGGTGTGGCTCGTTGTCTTCGGCGGCGCGCTGTTCGCCGCGTTCCCGGCGGTGTACGCGAACCTCTTCAGCCGCCACTACCTGCTCATGTTCGCCATCCTCGGGGCGCTCATCCTCCGCGGGCTCGCCCCCGAGATGTACGAACAGCGCCACGACGAGGCGTGGCAGACGTGGTGGGGGCGAGCGTTCGTCGTCGGCAGCGTGAGCGCGCCCTTCTTCCTCGGCGTGTTCGCCGCCCACTGGCTCCTCGGCGTCAAGTCGCTCCTGTCGCTTCCCGGCGTCGTCGTCGGCCTCGCCGTCGTCGCGCTCACCGTCGTCGCCGGCGTCGGTTTCCTCGCCATGAAGACCCGCGGGATCCTCCAGCGCGACGTTGCCGACTACGGTCCGCGGGCGATAGCGGCCTACCTCGCGCTCGTCGTCGTCACGCTCGGCTACCTCGTCGCCGTCCGCCCCGACCTCGGCGTCCTCGCGCCGATTCCGCTGGCGCTCGTCGTCGTCAGCCTCGCCGCCGCCGCGGGCTACCTGCTCGCGCTCCGCGACGGGCGCTACACGCTCGCGTTTGGGACCGTGCCGGTCCTCGTGTTCGCGTTCGTCGCGCTCGTGGCGACGCTCATGTTCCCCCTGGCCGACCCCGCGACCGGGCTGACCGTCGCGGACGCCATCATCTCCGTGCTCCCGCTGAACATCATGAGCGTCGCGTCGGCGCTCCTCCTGCCGCTCGTGTTTACCTACTTCGGCATCCTCTACACGACGTTCAGCGGCCCCATCGAAACCGGAGAATCGTACTCCTGACCGACTGCAATCGACCCTTCCCCCACAACCAATCCAACCATGGCTACGCTCCCCAACACCAAACCCACCGCCGAATCGCTCACCAAACCGCTGACCCTCCTCGGCCTCGGACTGGTCGTCGTCAGCGTCGCCGTCGCGGGGTTCGCGCTCCGAGACGGCGACGTGGTCACCGCGCTCGGGATGGGGCTGTTGTTCGCCTCGGGCGTCCTCACGACCGGCATCAGCCTCTCCGGGAAGTCGGTGTAACCCGACGGACCACGGCGGGGAGGCTCCGCCGCGGACCCGGTCGTTCCACCCTATTTTATCACGTCGTGGCGAAATCCACCGCGTATGAAGCGCGTCATCGAAACCGACGAAGCGCCGGCCGCGGTCGGTGCGTACAGTCAGGCGACGACCAACGGCTCGCTGCTCTACACGGCGGGGCAGATTCCGCTGACGCCGGACGGCGAACTCCTCGACGACGAGGACATCGCGACGCAGACGACGCAGTCGCTCGACAACGTGATGGCCATCCTCGCGGAGGCCGGCGCGGACGCGACCGACGTGCTGAAGACGACGGTGTTCCTCGCGGACATCGACGACTTCGACGAGATGAACGAGACGTACGCGACCTACTTCGACGAGGAGCCGCCGGCCCGCTCGGCGGTCGAGGTCGGCAACCTGCCGAAGGGCGTCGGCGTCGAAATCGAGGCCGTCGCCGTCGTCGACGAGGAGTAACGTGGCCCGCCGCGTCCGGTCCGCGCTCGCGTGGGGCGCAGCGAGCCTCCTCCTCGTGGGCGTCCTCGCGCAGGGCGCGGTCCTTCTCGGACTCGGCATCGACGTGTCGTTCGGGGCGGTCGCCGCGGTGGCGGTCGCGTCCGGCGTCGCCGTCGGGTCCGTGACATACGTCATCGAACCGCGACTCGAACGGAAAGGAAGGGCTTAAATTATCCAGGCGGGAACGTTGCGTTGTAAGCCAGGATGGCCGAGCGGTAAGGCGCACGCCTGGAAAGCGTGTTCCCTCTGGGATCGGGGGTTCAAATCCCTCTCCTGGCGCTTCTTCCGAACTCAACCCACGTAGCAGCGCGTCTCGTCGCGCTGCGGACTGCGAGTTCGGAAGAACGCCTCAGTTGGATTTGAACCAGAGAGCGAAGCGAACAGAGTGAGCGGAACGACCGAGGTTCAAATCCCTCTCCTGGCGCTTCTCTGAAAAGCCACATCTGCGACCCCGACCCGAACCGAGCACACCGACTCGAATCACTTGCCTTCGTGCCCGGTACACATAGCTTCTCCCTCAATCGCCGGACGGCGGGAACCGTCGCCGGAGTCTATCGCCCCGCTCGCCAAGGACCACTTACGTCGAAACTGGCAGGGCACCCCCAGTTCGACGCGACCCGAGGCACCACCACAGACCCAACCTACGGCAGCGCCACAGAAGCGACCGTATCAACTGTTCGGACAAAACATTCATCCCCATGGGATACGATACCACGATTGACAATGCCTGACACCAAGACCGGCCGCGAGAAGAAGGGCCTCAACAAGCGGACCCAGCTCACCGAGCGGCTGTACGAACGAGAGTTATCGGTGTTAGACGAAGACGACGACGAGCCCCCGCTCGACGCCGCGAGAGACGAGACCGACGGCGAGTTCATCGCGGACGAACTCCCCGACGACGACTGACGGCGCGACCGCCAACCACGCGAATTTTTATCGGGCGCAACAGAACGTGTGAGCGTGCAACACCGCGCGAACTACGCGACCGTGTTTATCGGGTCGCACCTCCACCCCGAAGGAGAGGCGCTCGACCTCGACTGGGCGGACGACGCCGGAGACGAGACGGCGACGTTCGAGTTCGACGTCCCGACCGACGACCCGCGAGAGCCGTACCTCGGTATCCAGGCGTTCGACGTGGGCGAGTACGGCCACGAGATTCGAATCAACGGCGACTCGCTTTCGGGGTTCGACATCCCGCCGGGCGACGGCTGGCAGTACTGGGTCGACACCGTGACCGGCGCGAGCCTCGTCGAGGGCTCGAACACCATCCGAGTCGTTCGCGACGACGACGGCGACGACGCGTTCGCCGTCGGAACGGTGACGGTCCACTGGAAAGAGCCGGTCGAAGAGTAGCGTATAAAGAGGCTCGGCCGGGACAGAATTGTGGTGTGAAATGACGTACCACAGCAAGTCCTCGAACACCCGATAGGACGCATCTGTCGCGCGTTTACCGGGATAACGCGGCAAACGCACGGAGTTCAGTGCTCGATTCGTCGGCGAAGCTTTTTTATAGAATCACAAACAATCAAGGCCTGTCTATGAGCCAGCGAATGCAGCAGGGTCAGCCGATGATCATCATGGGCGAGGATGCACAGCGCGTCAAGGACCGCGACGCGCAGGCGTACAACATCCGCGCCGCACGAGCAGTCGCCGAGGCGGTACGTTCCACACTCGGCCCGAAGGGGATGGACAAGATGCTCGTCGACTCGATGGGCGACGTCACCATCACGAACGACGGCGTCACCATCCTCAAGGAGATGGACATCGACAACCCGACGGCCGAGATGATCGTCGAAGTCGCCGAGACGCAGGAGGACGAAGCCGGCGACGGAACGACGACGGCGGTCGCCATCGCGGGTGAACTCCTCAAGAACGCCGAGGACCTCCTCGAACAGGACATCCACCCGACGGCCATCATCCGCGGCTTCAACCTCGCCTCCGAGAAGGCGCGCGAGGAGATCGACAACATCGCAGAGCGCGTCGACCCCGACGACGAGGAACTCCTGAAGAAGGTCGCCGAGACCTCCATGACGGGCAAGAGCTCCGAGCTCAACAAGGAGCTGCTCGCGGACCTCATCGTCCGTGCCGTCCGGCAGGTCACCGTCGAAGCCAACGATGGTTCCCACGTCGTCGACCTCGAGAACATCTCCATCGAGACGCAGACCGGTCGCTCCGCGTCCGAGTCCGAGCTCCTCACCGGTGCCGTCATCGACAAGGACCCCGTCCACGACGACATGCCGGTCCAGTTCGACGAGGCCGACGTGCTGCTGCTCAACGAGCCCGTCGAGGTCGAGGAGACCGACATCGACACGAACGTCTCCATCGAGAGCCCCGACCAGCTCCAGAAGTTCCTCGACCAGGAGGAGGCCCAGCTGAAGGCGAAGGTCGACCAGATCGTCGACTCCGGCGCTGACGTGGTCTTCTGCCAGAAGGGCATCGACGACCTCGCCCAGCACTACCTCGCAAAGCAGGGCATCCTCGCGGTCCGCCGGACGAAGAAGTCCGACATCCGCTTCCTCAAGAACATCACCGGTGCGGCGGTCGTCTCCGACCTCGACTCCATCGAGGCCGCCGACCTCGGTCGCGCCTCCATCCGCCGCGACGAGGCCGACGAGCTGTTCTACGTCGAGGGCATCGGCGACGACGTCCACGGCGTCACGCTCCTGCTCCGCGGCTCCACCGACCACGTCGTCGACGAACTCGAACGCGGCGTCCAGGACGCTCTCGACGTTGTTGCGTCCACGGTTGCCGACGGTCGCGTGCTCGCCGGCGGCGGCGCTATCGAGGTCGAACTCGCCTCGCGCCTCCGCAACTACGCCGACTCCGTCTCCGGGCGCGAGCAGCTCGCCGTCGAGGCGTTCGCCGACGCGCTCGAACTCGTCCCGCGCGTGCTCGCCGAGAACGCCGGTCTCGACTCCATCGACACGCTCGTCGACCTCCGCGCGGCCCACGAAGAAGGTCAGGTCCGCGCCGGTCTGAACGTCTTCACCGGCGAGGTCGAAGACGCGTTCGAGGCTGGCGTCGTCGAGACGGCCCACGCGAAAGAGCAGGCCGTCGCCTCCGCCTCCGAAGCCGCCAACCTCGTCCTCAAGATAGACGACATCATCGCGGCCGGTGACCTCTCCACCGGCGGCGATGACGACGAAGAGGGCGGTGCACCCGGCGGCATGGGTGGCATGGGCGGCATGGGCGGTATGGGCGGCGCGATGTGAAGATCGGCTAACGACTTCACTCACCCATCCCCCGACGCCTGCACCGCGCGACAGACCATTTCATTTTAGGCAGAAGACGGCAGTCGAATGGCCGAGTAGCCGCAGCTACACCCTCAAAACGACGGCACACGATACAGCGGCAGTCGGAGACCGTCGATTGCGACTGGCCCGACAATCGACCGAGAGCCGGCCACGTTGAGTCACCGACTCCATAATAGTTGGATAATTCTATCACTTTCTAAGATACACTTGCAGTTGTGTTCAGAAATGGAACGAACTAAGTAGCAGGTACGGCAACGTGTCTCCATGCGCAAGACGCTGCTGTTGAACAAGGACGACGTTCACGAGAACGTCCAGATGCCGGAGCTCATCTCGGCCATCGAGGACGCCTTCGCCGCCTACGAGTCCGGCGACGCCCAGATGCCGCCGAAGTCCTACATCGACCTGCCGCAGTACAACGGCGACTTCCGGTCGATGCCCGCCTACCTCGACGCGGGCGACTGGGACGCCGCGGGCATCAAGTGGGTCAACGTCCACCCCGACAACGGCGACAAGTACGACCTGCCCACCGTCATGGGCACGATGATCTACTCCGACCCCGAGAACGCCTTCCCGCTGGCGCTCCTCGACGGGACGGAACTCACGATGCTCCGCACCGGCGCGGCCGCGGCCGTCGCCACCGACTACCTCGCCGTGGAGGACGCCTCCTCGATGGGTATCATCGGCGCGGGCGTCCAGTCGTACACGCAGCTTCGCGCCATCAGCGAGGTCCGCGACATCGAGGAAGTCGTCATCTCCGACCTCGACGAGGAGCGCGTCGCCGACTTCATCGACGCCTTCGAAGACCAGTTCGACATCCGCGCAGGCTCCATCGAGGAGGCCGCCAGCTGTGACGTGCTGTCGACCGTGACCCCCGTCGAGTCGCCCATCGTCCCGCGCGACGCGGTCGGCGACCACACCCACATCAACGCGATGGGTGCCGACGCCGAGGGCAAACACGAACTCGCCGACGAGGTGCTCTTGGACGCCAAGCTCGTCATCGACGACCACGCCCAGACCACCCACTCCGGCGAAATCAACGTCCCGTACAATCAGGGCGTCCTCACCGACGACGACATCCACGGCGCAATCGGCGACATCGTCCTCGGGAACCTCGACGGCCGCACCGACGCCGACGGCATCAGCGTCTTCGACTCCACGGGACTGGCGATTCAGGACGTCGCAGCGGCCCACGTCGCCTACGAACACGCGTTCGAAAACGACAACGGCTACGCGTTCGACCTCCTCGGTCTCGCCGAGTAAGGTCGCCCGACGCGACGCCGCTGGCATTCATCTTTCTCTTTTGCGGTCCGACGCCCCGAGCTACGGGTTCGGGCCACGCTGCGCGTTGAGGTAGCCGAACACCTTCGAGAGCACGTAGACGATGGCGATGAAGGGCAAGAACGGCACCAACAGGACGATGAGTATGAGAAGCATCGTCCACCCGATGGAGTCCATCTCGCTGTCGGGGCGCATTCGGGACCCCGGTGTGACGGTGTGGTAGGCCTTCTGTGCGAGGCTCAGCGAGTCGTCTTCGCTCATGCGATAGTGTTAGTTCGACGAGACGATAAGTCGAACGCCGACCGGACGCGCCGCTCCGAGCGTCGCGTTCGGCCGAAAGTGGGTTCGGTCGCGGAACGCGCGGCGCGCCCGACTATTCGAGGTGGACCGCGGGGCGGAACGGAATCGCCTTCGAGGCGCGGTCGGCGGGGTCGACGATGTCGGGGTCGTCCTCGGCGAACACCTCGACCTCGGCGTCGAACTCGCGGGCGAGGAAGTCGGCGGCGCGCTCGTAGGTGCCGGCCTCGTCCAGTTCGAGTTGCGCGCGGAGCGTCGACTCGTCGCGCCCGCGAGTCTGCTCGACGAGGTCCTGCACGAGGTCGTTCACGTCGTTGCCCTTCTCGCGCAGGTCGGGATCCTGCATGACCTGTCCCATGATTGCGCCGACGTTGTCGCCGTTTTCGACGACCGTCTCGAACACGTCGCGCTTCCAGTCGGCGGCGACGTAGACCCGGATGGTGTCGGGGTCGGAGTCAGTCACGTCGATGATGTCGCGCACGTCCTCGGTCAGGCGCTCGACCTGTCGCTCTTCGAGTTCGACCGACTCGTCTTCGAACTCGGCGTCCGGTTCTGGCCACGGCGCGTCCTCGGCGGGCGTGCCGGTCAACTGCTCGTGCAGCTCGTTCGTCATGAACGGGATGAACGGCGCGAGCAGGCGCAGGCGCGTTTCGAGGACCGTCCGGAGCGTCCACTTCGCCGCGGGGCGGTCGAGGTCGGTCCGGCGGCGGTACCACCGCAGCGACTCCTCGAAGTTGTAGAACGCCGCCTGACTGGCCGAGCGCGTCTCGGACTCGTCCATCGCGGTCGTCACGTCGCGGACGGTGTCCTGCAGCTTCGACAGGAGCCAGCGGTCGACCGTCTCCAGTTCGGGCCGTTCGTCCGGACCGGGATCGGCGATAATCTCCTGTGCGCGGTTCCAGAAGCGTTCCAGTTGGTCGTGGACCGAGCCGACGAGGTCGTCGCGCCAGTCGTAGTCCTGCCACGGTTCGGCCGAGTTGAGCAGGAAGAAGCGGACGGTGTCCGCGCCGTACTCGCCGATGGCCTCGCCGGGGAGGACGACGTGACCCTTCGACGACGACATCGCCTTGCCTTCGAGCAGGCCCATGCCCATGATGACGATGCCCTGCGGCCACTGCGGCTCGTCGAACAGTTCGCCGTGGTGGAACTGGTAGAACGTCAGGTGGTTCGTGATGAGGTCGTTCCCGGAGAACCGGTAATCGACGGGGTACCAGTAGTCCCACTCCTCGCGCAGTTCAAGCGCCTTCTCCGGCGCGTCGTCCACGGCCTCGGGACCGTAGAACAGCGCGTCGAAGAACTCCTGGGTGAGTTCCTCGGTCGGAATCTCCTGCAGGCGGTGGGCGATGGTGTAGTACGCCATGTAGATGGTCGAGTCCGAGAGGGGCTCGATGACGAACTGGTCGTCCCACGGCAGGCGGGTGCCGAGGCCGTAGTTGCGGATACACGGCCACCCGTTGAGCCAGTCGATGGTGTGGTGGTACTCGTCGCGGGTGTTCTCGGGGATGGCGTCCAGCCCGTCGGCCACGTCGTGGGCGAGTTGCTTCCAGTCCTCGTCGTCGTACGAGAGGAACCACGTGTCCTGTTCGGCGACGACGACGTCGCCACCGCAGCGGCAGACGACCTCCTCGGAGAACTCCTGCATCACGTCGAACTGACCGGCCTCGATGCCGTCGGCCTTGAACTCGTCGCGGACCTCTTCGACGAGGCCGCCGGCGTAGTCGCCGTAGAACTCCTTGAGGCGACCCGCGTGGAACTCCTTGTTGTAGAGGTCTTTCGTCGCCTTTTCGAGCGCGGGGTCGTCGGAGGACTCGATGCCTCGGTTCTCGACGGCCGACTTCGCGGGAATCTCGCCGTACGTGTCGTCCTCGGAGTCGATGTCGAGAATCGGAATCGGCTCGATGGCGGCCACGTCGGCGGGGTCGATGCCGAACGATTCGAGGTAGTCAGTGTCGGCCTTGGCCTCCTGCAGCGCCACGTAGTCGTCGGGGCTGTGGGCCGGGACGGACATGACGACGCCCGTCGCGTTGTCGGCGTCGACGAAGTCGGCCGGCAGGACGAGCACGTCGTCGCCGGTGACGGGGTTTTCGACCGTCTGGCCGACGAGTTCGGCACCCTCGACGGTTTCGAGAATCTCCACGTCGCGGGCTTGATATTCGAGTTTGTCGGCCGCGTACTCGGAGACGAACCACGTCTCGCCGTCGACTTCGGCGACCACGTAGGTCGCCTCGGGGTCGATGTAGGCGTTGGTCACGCCGTGGACCGTCTCGGGGCGCAGGGTCGCCATCGGGACGACCACGTCGCCGCCGTCTCGCTCCCAGCCGAAGCGAACCAGCGTGTACTCCTGGAACTCCGCGTTCTCGCCTTCGAGCAGGTCGTGAGTCGTGACCGGCTGTTCCTCGTTCGTACAGAACTTGACGGGGTGGAGGCCCTTCTCCAGTCGCCCGCGCTCGCGGAGCGTCCGGTACTGCCACTCGACGAACTTCGAGTAGCGCTCGTTGTTCGTGGTGAACTCGCGCCGCCAGTCAACCGACAGGCCCAGCGACTGCATCCCCTTTTTGTAGTGTTCCTCGATGAAGTACCGCGCCCATCCCATGGGCGATTCGAGGTCCGAAAGCGTGTCCTCGGGGACGTTGTAGGTGTCGGTCAGAACCGAGAGCTGTTTCTCCTCGCGGTTTTTCAGGCGCTCCACCGCGCCGATGATGGGGGTTCCGGTGACGTGCCACGCGATGGGAAACAGGACGTTGTCGCCCTGCTGTCGTCGGTAGCGAGCGTACACGTCGGGAACGGTGTACGTCCGCGCGTGCCCGATGTGCATCCCGCCGCTGGGGTACGGATAGGGCACCGTCACGAACGTCGCGTCGTCGGCGTCTGCGTCCGGGTCGGCCTCGTATCGGCCGGTCTCGGACCAGCGCTCCCGCCAACGCGCTTCGAGTTCCTGCGGGTCGTAGTCCATATCCGTGGTAGTGGCACCCCGGCCTAAAATAACTCCTATACTCGACTTGCGCGGCTGTCTGATTGCGGCAGATATTGCCACACAGTGACACAGGGCAGCGCGGAGAATCGAGGTGCGAAACGGAGGCGGAGAAACAAAAACGGGGAACATCCACCACGAGGGGACCATCGCGGGCGGCGAGCAGAGACGCGTGCGAGCGACGACGACCGCTCAGTCGATGTCGATGCGGCGGGAGTCGTCGGGTTCGACGTCGCGCTTGGGGAGGGTGACCGTCAGGACGCCGTTGTGGTAGCTGGCGGACGCGCCGTCCTCGTCGACCGCCTCGGGGAGGCGAATCGTGCGGCGGGCGGACTCGTGGCGGCGCTCGCGGCGGAGGTACTCGCCGTCGGCGCGTTCCTCGTCGAGTTCGCGCGTCGCCTCAACCGTCAGCGTGCGGTTAGCGACCGATAGGGAGATGTCCTCCTTCTCGTAGCCCGGAAGGTCGACCGTGACGACGATTTCGCCGTCGTGGTCGGTGACGTCGATTGCCATCTCGTGGCGGACCTGCGCCATCATGCCCGAGCGGTCGAACTGTCGTCCCATCTCGTCGAACTGGCGGGACATTCGCTCGAACAGTTCCTCGAAGTCGTCGAAGGGGTTGGTACGTCGCATCATGTGTGTTTTCACCGAGGCATATGGACGCCGTCTGAGGAGATAATCGTTGCTGGAACGCAGATAACAGTTCGCACGCTACAGCCTCCGAAACACCCACATTCAAAAGATAAGCCGCCTCACTCGATGTCGATCTGCGTCGAGTCGTCGCCCGCGGGTTCGGCCTTCGGGAGCGTCACGGTCAGGACGCCGTTTCGGTACGAGGCCGTCACCTCGTCGCGGACGACCTCGGTGGGGAGCGTAATCGTCCGGGAGACGGACCGCTGGCTCCGCTCGCGGCGGACGTACTGGTCGTCGTCGACCTCGGACGACTCCTCGTGGTCGGCCGCGATGGTGAGTCGCCGCCCGCTGACGCTCACGTCGAGGTCGTCCTTCTGGAAGCCGGGGAGGTCGGCGACGACCTCGATTGCCTCGTCGGCATCGACGACATCGAGGGAGATGTCTTGGAACCGCCCGATACCCGACTCCTCGAACGACCGGCCCATCCGGTCGAACAGGTCTTCTATCTCGTCGAACGGGTTTCGTTGCATACGCGTCTGGATACGTCGCCGACGACAAAGAAAGATGTGCCCGTACTCACATTTTGAGAGCGCCCGAGGTGGTGTGATGGGACGCGGGTGGGCGTCTCGGCGTCGGAATCGCGTCAGTACAGCACGTGCCGCGTGTCGTACGACCCGAGGACGCGAACCCATCCGTTGCGGGCGATGCCCTCGACCTCTTCGAGCGCCTCCTGCATCCGCTCTTCGTAGAGGCCGGCGTCGGCGTCGATGTGGAACAGGTAGTCGCCGAGGCGGTTCCCGCTCGGGCGCGATTCGATGCGCGAGAGGTTGATGTCGCGTTCGGCGAACGCTTCGAGCAGTTCCAAGAGGAGTCCGGGGTAGTTGGCGTTGGGATAGACGACGAGCGAACTCTTGCCGCCGGCGTCCGAGCGGGCGGACTCGGGCGCGATGACGAGGAACCGCGTCGCGTTCGACGACTGGTCTTGGATGTCCTCGGCGATGATTTCGAGGTCGTCACCCACGTTGTCGGGGTGGCCGATGCCCGCGACCGACGGGTCCGCGCGGGCGCGTTCGACGCCGCGGGCCGTGCTGGCGACGGCTTCGAGCTTCGCGTCGGGGTAGTTCTCTTCGAGGTACAACCGGCACTGCGCGAGCGCCTGCGAGTGGCTGGCGACAACGTCGAAGTTCGCGCTCTGGGCCAACAGCGCGTGGCGGATGGGCGTGACGATTTCCTGGACGACGCTCACGTCCGAGTTCGCCACGGCGTCGAGGCTCTCGGTGACGCTCCCTTCGATGCTGTTTTCGATGGGTACGACGCCGCGCTCGAACGACCCGTCGGCGACCGCTTGGACGATAGAGGTGACCGATTCTCGGAAGGCGACGTCGTCGGCGACCGCGCGGGCGGCGCGATGGGAGTACGTGCCCGCCGGGCCGAGCGTGACTGCCTGCATGGACTCCTCTTCACGAAGCGGCGACAAAAGACCGTCGGGGCAGGCAGATTCGGCCTATCGCTCCGCGCAGAACTCGACGAAGTTGCGGAGGATGGTCAGCCCGGTCTCGCCGGACTTCTCGGGGTGGAACTGCGTGCCGAAGACAGTTCCTTCTTCGTTGGCGACGACCGCGGGGAACTCCACGCCGTAGTCGGTCGAGGCGACGACCGCGTCCTCGTCGTCGGGGTCGGCGTAGTACGAGTGGACGAAGTAGGCGTACTCGCCGTCGACGCCCTCGACGAGCGGGTGGTCGCGTTGGACGTTGAGTTCGTTCCAGCCCATGTGCGGGACCTTCTGTCCCTCGTCGAAGCGGACGTTGCGGCCGGGGATGAAGTCGAGACCTTCGACCTCGCCCTCGCCCGCGTGGTCGGCCTCCTCGGAGGAGGTAAGCAGCATCTGCATCCCGAGACAGATACCGAAGATGGGCGTCCCGTCGGCGGCGGCCTCGGCGAGCGGTTCGCGGAACGGGCCGGCGTTCTCCATGCCCTCGGAGAACGCGCCGACGCCGGGGAGGACGATACCGTCGGCGTCGTCGAAGTCGGCCGGGTCGTCGGAGACGACGACGTTCGCCCCCGCGCGTTCAAGCCCGCGCATGGCACTCCGAAGATTTCCGAGCCCGTAGTCGACCATCACCACGTCGGCGAGGGTCTCTTCGGGCGACTGTGTCGTGCTCATGCGTACACGTGCGAGACCGGGAGGCAAGTGAGTTTCCGTCGCGGCGACGGTCGCCCGATGACCACGGGACAGCTGCGGTATCACAAAATCGCCCGACTGTTCTATGTTTACTCACAGAGTACGCAATATGACTTTATATCTATGTACCTATACGGAGAAAGAATAGGAAGATTTAACCTCAGTGTGTCTGAGTGTTCTGACGAATCACATGTCTTCCCGACGGAGTTTCCTCAAGAAGACCGGTGCGCTCGGCGCGCTCGGCGTTTCGGGGTTGAGCGGGTGTATCGGTAGCGTCACGGGTGGGTCGGATTCGGTCAACTTCCTCCTCACGCCGTCCGAATCGGACGTCGACATTCAACAGCAGTATCAGCCGCTGTTCGAATACCTCGAGTCCGAGACGGACGTGACTGTCGAGTCGTCGGTCGCCGCGGACTACGCCGCGGTGTACCAGGCGTTCAAGTCCGGGCAGGCCGACCTCGCCGACTCGTCGCCGACCATCGCCATCCAGGGCGGCAACGAGGGCGTCACCGAGGTCATGGGCATCCGCGTTGCCTACGGCGCCGCGAAGTACTTCTCGATTATGACAACGACGCCGGACAGCGGTATCGAGGAACTCACCGACCTCGAAGGCGAGACCATCGCGTTCGCCGACCGCCTCTCGACGAGCGGGTCGCTGTTCCCGCTTTTCATGCTGAACCAGGCCGGTCTCGACACGGGCAACGCCCCCGACGGCGAGCCCGTCGACTTCACGGGTCAGTGGTCCGACCACGCGACCGCCCGCGAGACGCTCGTCAACCGCGACGAGGTCGTCGCCGCCGGCACGGGCGCGTTCTCGACCGCGCCACACGTCCCGGAAGACCAGTTCCCCCAGGAGTTCCTCGACACCTCCGCCGAGAACGACGGCGACCTCGGGACCGCGGAGCCCGAACTCCAACTGCTCGCGGTCTCTGACCCCATCCCCCGCGCACCGATAATCGTGCGCTCCGAACTGGAATCGGACCTGAAGTCGTCGATGACGGACGCGCTCACGAGCGTCACGCAGGACGACCTCATCAACGAGGACCTCGGCGACGACCAACAGCTCTGGTTCACCGGCGTCGAACCGGGTACCGTCGAGGACTACCAGCCGATTCAGAACGTCATCGACACGCTCGGAATCTCCCTCGGACAGTAATCGGCTCACAAATAATTCCATTGCAGTATCATTTTGGCGGTGCCGCGCCCACGAACCGTAGACGCGGGAAGTCCGCCCACACACCATGAGTACCATCGAAGTACGTAACCTCACGAAAGCGTTCGGCGACGTCCGGGCGTTGGACGACGTCTCTTTCACCATCGAGGACGGCGAGTTCGCCGTCCTCCTCGGGCAGTCGGGGGCGGGGAAGTCCACGCTCCTTCGCTGTCTGAACGGCCTGACGAAACCAACGTCCGGCGAGATTCGAATCGACGGCGAGCCGGTCAAAGGCCCGCGAGACGACGTGGCCATGATTTTCCAGCAACACTACGTGCTGGGCCAACTCAGCGCCTACGGCAACGCGCTGACCGGCGCGCTCAACCGCACCTCGTTCCTCCGGAGTCTCGTCGGCTGGCACTCCGAGGAGGACAAGTTCGAGGCGCTCCGTGCGCTGGAGACCGTCGGTCTGCTCGACCAGGCGAGCCAGCGGACCCGAAGCATGAGCGGCGGGCAGCAACAGCGCGTCGGCATCGCCCGCGCGCTCGTGCAGGGGCCGAGCCTGCTTTTGGCCGACGAACCCGTCGCCAGCCTCGACCCCGCCAGCGCCGAGACGGTGATGGGCTACATCCGGAGCGCGGCCGCGGAGCGCGACCTCTCGACGCTCGCGAGCCTCCACCAGGTGAACCTCGCCCGCGAGTTCGGCGAGCGGTTCCTCGCGCTCCGCGACGGAGAACTCGTCTTCGACGGCTACCGCGAGGACCTGACCGTCGATGTCATCGACCGCATCTACGGCGACGTCCAGACCGCGGACATCCGCGAGGGGACCGAGGTGAGCGCATGAGCGGCGACGCGGCCCCGGACGACAGCCCGCGAACTGGAACTGGAGACGCCCGAACCGACGGTGGTGCCGAAACCCAGTCCGGGTCGCTCGACCGCGCGCTCCGAGACATTACCCTCACGAAGCGAATCAAGTGGGGGATGGCGTTCGCCATCTCGGTCGTCTTCGGCTTCTTCTTCTTCGAGGCACTCTCGGAGGTCGGCTTCTCGGTCGCCGAAATCCTCTACTACTGGCCGGAGTTCCAGGAGGCGCTCGGGGACTTCTTCCCGCGGACGACCCTGTTCGGCCTCCCGTTCGTCGACTTCGGCTCCTACTGGCAGTTCATTCAGGAGCGCGACCTGTTCGGCGCGGCCATCGTCACGCTGGCGATGGGCTTCGCCGGGACCGTCCTCGGCATCCCCGGCGCGCTCCTCCTCGGCGTCCTCGGCTCCGAGCGCGTGACACCGTACCCGTTTAACTTCATCTTCCGCGGCACGATGAGCGTCATCCGCGCCATCCCGGCGCTCGTCTGGGCGCTCATCTACATCCCGCTCGGCGGTGTCTCGCCGTTCACGGCGACGCTCGCCATCGGGACCGACACGATGGGCAACCTCGGCCGCCTGTTTACCGACGCGCTCGAAGAGGTCGAAGACGGGCCGATAGAGGCCATCGAATCGACCGGCGCGAACCGCCGGCAGACGGTCGTCTTCGGAATGCTCTCGCAGGTGTTTACGCCCTTCATCGCGTGGACGATGTACATCCTCGAAATCAACACGCGCATCGCCGTCACCATGGGACTCATCGGCGGCGGCGGTATCGGCTACGTCCTGCAGACCCAGCGGAGCCTGTTCAAGTACACGAACATGATGGCGACCATCCTCGTCATCTTCGTGCTCGTCGTCTCCGTCGAGTTCGTGAGCCAGCGCGTGCGCTCGTACATCCGCGGCGAGGAAGAAGAGGGCATGAGCGTCCTCAAACTCATCATCGAGTTCCCCCAGCGGATGGCCCGCTCCATCTGGGAGTAACCCAGCGGCCCGACCGAGACGGTCGCTCCCGCGGTACGGTTTTTATCGGTCGGTCGCGTCTCACAGCGTAGCCTATGTCGTCGTCGCGTTCCGTCTCGTCGCCGCCGTCCGCCGCCTCGGGGTCGCGTCGCGCCACCTCGCGGGTCGCCCTCGCCGCGCTCGTGGCCGCGAACCTCGTCCCGCTCGTCGGCGTCGTCTGGTTCGACTGGAGTCTGAAGGCGCTGCTCGTCGCCTACTGGCTCGAAAGCGGCGTCGTCGGCCTCCTGAACGTCCCCAAGATTCTCGCCGCCAGCGGCCGCGGCGACGGCGGGTCGAACATCAAGGCGACCATTAACGGGAGGCCGGTGGAACTCTCACCGCCCGACGACCCCCGCGACGGCTTTCACCTCTACCCGTCGAACGTCCCCATCGCGGGCTTTTTCGCCATGCACTACGGGATTTTCTGGGTCGTCCACGGCGTGTTCGTCTGGTCGTTCGACGCCTTCGCGGTCGGGGCCGGCGCGGTCGGCGGCGTCCCGCTCGGCGCGGTGCTCCTCGCCGCGGGCGCGACGGTTCTCAGCCACGGCGGGTCGTTCGCCGTCAACTTCGTCGGCCGCGGGGAGTACCGAAGCATCTCGCCCGGCAAACAGATGTCCGAGCCCTACCGCCGGGTCATCGTCCTCCACCTGACCATCATCCTCGGCGCGTTCCTCGTCGCCGCCTCGGGCGCGCCCGCCGCGGCGCTCGTCGTCATGGTCGTCGTCAAGACCGCGCTCGACGCGGGCGCGCATCTCAGAGAGCACGCCCGAGCCAAAAAGCGGGCGAGGCGGGCGGACGAGCCGACCGGCGAGCGCATCGAGGTCCGCGACGCGTCGGCCTGAGGTCGGAGAGACGCCCCCGCCGCGCTCAGAAGTCGCCGAGGCTGGCCTGTCCGTCCGAGGAGTCGGCGAGTCCCGAGAGGTCGGCGGCGCGCGCGATGGTCTCGAAGAAGCCCTCGCGCTGGCTCCGGTCGTAGAGCGTCGCCGCGGGGTGAACCGAGAGGAGGACGCGGTAGGAGGCGTCGCCGACGCGGGCGTCCACGACCGACCCGGACTCGCTCGTGATGGCGACGCCGCGGTCGAGTAGATGTTGCGAGGGGACCTTCCCGAGCGTGACGATTAGCTCGGGGTCGACGAGTTCGAGTTCGCGGGCGAGGTAGCCCCGGCAGTTCGACAGTTCGTCGCTCGTCGGGTCGCGGTTGTCCGGCGGGCGGCACCGCACGCAGTTGGTGATGCGAACGTCGGCGCGGGCGAGGCCGGCCTCGCGGAGCGCGTCGTCCAGCACGGAGCCGGAGCGACCCACGAACGGCTCGCCGCCCTCGTCTTCCTTCGCGCCCGGCGCTTCCCCGAGGAAGAGCAGGTCGGCGTCGTCGGGGCCGACCCCGTTGACGATGCGACTCCGCGAGTCGACGAGTTCGGGGCACTGCTCGCAGCCCGTCACGCAGAGGCCCTCCATGTGTTCCATACTCGGATCGAGGGCGGGGACGGCTTAATCCCCGGCGAAGCGTCGCGCGGCGCGGGCGGCCATCCGGGCCACGCGAATCG
>NZ_JAMYJY010000040.1:0-30397 GCF_024136985.1 Haloferax sp. AB510 | reverse complement strand
TCCAACTGGCCGGGGCGGTCGCGCTCTTTTCGCTCCTCGTCGGGACCGGCGGCTCGTTCGCGCTCACCATCGCCGTCTTCGTCGCGCTCGGCCTCACCATCCACGGCTCGACCGGCGTCTTCTACTCCTGTCGAGCGCGTCGTCGACGACGGCGACATCGGCGCGGCGACCGCCGGCGGCCAGACCGCGCTCAACGTCGGCGGCCTCGTCGCCCCGCCGCTTTTCGGCTTCGTCGTGGAGTCGACGGGCTACGGGGCCGGCTGGGCGCTCGTCGCCGGTTCGACGGTGCTCGCAACCGTCCTCCTGTTCGTCGTCAGACGGCGAATCTGACGGGCGGTCGCCGTCGACCAGTTCCTCGTCCCACGGGCGAGCCTTCTTATACCGAACCGCGGCAAGAGCGACACATGTCCGCCGTCGAACTGGAGTGGAAACGAAGGGGTTCCGTGTCCGAACTGCCAGCGTTTATGCCGGAGAGGGCGTGAGTATCACACCAATGGACGGACCCGTCCCCGAACTCGCCGAGCACGCGGCGGCCTGCGCGGCCCGCCTCCGCGACGCCGACCGGGTGCTCCTCGCCTCGCACATCGACGCCGACGGGTTGACGAGCGCCGGCATCGCCTCGAACGCGCTCGAACGCGCCGGCATCGCCTTCGAGACGGTGTTCTGCCGCCAACTCGACGAGGCCGCCGTGGCCGACATCGCGGCGACCGACTACGACACCGTGCTGTTCACGGACTTCGGGAGCGGCCAACTCGACATCATCGCCGAGTACGAGGCGGCGGGCGACTTCCATCCCGTCATCGCCGACCACCACCAACCCGCCGAGGGCGTCGAGACCGACCACCACCTCAACCCGCTTCGGTTCGGCCTCAACGGCGCGAGCGAACTCTCCGGCGCGGGCGCGAGTTACGTCCTCGCGCGGGCGCTCGAACCCGAGCGCGTCGACAACCGCGACCTCGCGGCCCTCGCCGTCGTCGGCGCGGTCGGCGATATGCAGGACACGAACGGCGAACTCCGCGGGGCCAACGCGGGCATCGTCGACGAGGGCGTCGCGGCCGGCGTCGTGGAGGAGGGCACCGACCTCCGCATCTACGGCCGACAGACCCGCGCGCTCCCGAAACTCCTCCAGTACGCGACCGACGTTCGCATCCCCGGCATCTCGAACAACGAGGCCGGAGCCATCGAGTTCCTCACCGAACTCGACGTGCCCTGCCGCGACGACGACGGGGAGTGGAAGCGCTGGGTCGACCTCACCGGCGACGAGCGCCAGACGCTCGCCAGCGCGCTGATTCGCCGCGCCATCGCCAGTGGGGTGCCCGCCTCCCGCATCGACGACCTCGTGGGGACGACCTACGTGCTCTCTCGGGAGCAAGAGGGGACCGAACTCCGCGACGTGAGCGAGTTCTCGACGCTCCTGAACGCGACCGCGCGCTACGACCGCGCCGACGTGGGCCTCGCGGTCTGTCTCGGCGAGCGCGACGCGGCGCTCGACCGGGCACGCAGGCTCCTTCGGAACCACCGCAAGAACCTCTCGAATGGTCTCCAGTGGGTGAAAGAACACGGCGTCCGCGTCGAGGACAACCTCCAGTGGTTCGACGCGGGCGACGAGATACGCGAGACCATCGTCGGCATCGTCGCCGGGATGGCAGTCGGCACCAACGCGACCCGAAGCGGGATTCCCGTCCTCGCGTTCGCCGACACGGAGGAGGGCGAGGTGAAGGTCTCCTCGCGCGGGTCGTACGTGATGGTCCGAGACGGGCTGGACCTCTCGGCGGTCATGCGCGAGGCGTCGCGGTCGGTCGGCGGCGACGGCGGCGGCCACGACGTGGCCGCGGGCGCGACGATTCCGAAGGGCGAAGTCGAGGCGTTCATCGCCGAGGCCGACCGCATCGTCGGCGAGCAGTTGGCGGAGAACTCGGATTAATCGTCGACCGGATTCGACCCGAACCGCGCGGGCACCCAGTTCTGGCTGTCGATTGGTGGCCGCTCGTACCCGTTGTCGTCCTGTCTGGCCGGGAGTTCGATAGGGTCGGGCGTCAGGTCCTCGTAGTCGATTTGGTCCAACAGGTGCGAGATGCAGTTGAGCCGCGCGTGGCGCTTCACGTCCGCGTTGACGACGTGCCACGGAGCTTCGTCGGTATCGGTGTGTTCGAACATCCGGTCTTTGGCCTCGGAGTAGTCGGCCCACCGAGAGCGCGCTTCGAGGTCCATCGGGCTGAGCTTCCAGCGGCGCTTCGGGTCTTCGTTTCGCTTCTGGAACCGCCGTTCCTGCTCCTCGTCGCTGATGGAGAACCAGTATTTGACGAGGATGATACCCGACCGCACGAGCATCCGCTCGAACTCGGGGCAGGTCCGCAGGAACTCCTCGTACTCCTCGTTGGTACAGAAGCCCATCACCCGCTCGACGCCCGCGCGGTTGTACCAACTCCGATCGAAAAGCACCATCTCGCCCTCCGTCGGAAGCTGTTCGACGTACCGCTGGAAGTACCACTGTCCCTGTTCGCGCTCCGTGGGTTTGCCGAGTGCGACGACCCGCGCCACCCGCGGGTTGAGCCGGCGGGTGATGCGCTTGATGACGCCGCCTTTCCCCGCGGCGTCCCGCCCCTCGAAAACGACGCAGACCCGGAGATCGTGTTCTTTTATCCAGTACTGGAGTTTCACCAGTTCCTCTTGGAGGCGGTTCAACTCGCGTTTGTAGTGTTTCTTCTTCAGGACGCCCTCGTCGTCGTAGCGGGGCTCGTCGGTCGACATACGAGAACTGCGTGCGCTGTGAACAAATAGCGGGCGGAAAGCTGGGGTGGTGCGGCCGCTCAGAGGTCCGAACAGACCTGCTCGCCGCTCACGATTTCCGGGACGATGACCTCGTCGGCGCCGGCGCGGCGCGCGAGCGCCTCGTCCATCTGGTCGCCCGCGCGGACGACGAGTTTGGCGTCGGGGGACAGTCGACTCGACGCGATGGCGATTTGGATGTTCACTTTGGAGTCGTCGATTGCGCCGACGACGGTCGCGGCGCGTTCGACGCCCGCGTCTTCGAGTCTGTCCTCGCGGCGGGCGTCGCCTTCGACCGCGAGCAGGTCCGCGTCGAGCGCGCGCTGGAACTGCGCCTCCTTGCTCTCGACGACGACCACGTCGCGGCCCATCTCGCGGAGCCTCGACGCCACCGTCTTCCCGAAGGTTCCGTAGCCGCAGACGATTATGTGCGATTCGAGTTCCGCTATCTCTCGTTGGAGTTTCATCTGGTCGAGTTCCTCGCGTATCTGCCCGCCGAAGGCCGCGGAGACGAACGTCTCGCCGGCCCACAGCCCGGTTCCGATGAGGCCGGTGAGAATCACGATGGCGTACGCCTTGACGAGCGTCGCCGGCCCCTCGTGTGTCTGGTAGTGGAGTTCGATGCTGGTCGGGTCGAGCAGCCAGAACGCCGCGTCGACGAGGGACGCGCCGGCGAGGGCGCTGAACCCGCCGACGCCGGCGACGACGAACGCCGCGACTGCGACGAGCGGCCGGACCATTCGCCGGAGCAACGGTCTGTGCGCCAGCGCGTCGATGAGAATGCGGCGGTCGTACGTCACGGAGGCGCGGACACCTCGTGGGAGCGCGACCGGTCTGGCTCGTGCGGCCCGCAATCGCGGCGAATCGGGAGGTCCGACGATGAAATAGTACTAGTCTGTCCACATTCAGAGACATTCGACTCGCGTTTGAATCTATATTCGATCATGTAGCCAGTGTTCGACAACCTTTCGAGTATAAAATTGTTTGTCCTTAAACAACCCAATATTCTGGCTATGACTCCCTGATTCGGATTCAGGCACAATTAGATATAGCGGAATATAATTTATCATGGCCGGAGGTGGGAGAGGGAACGACCGGGTGTAGACTGCGCTCGCGTTCGGTTCAGGCTCGAAATCCGCGAAATCCTCATATCGGATGGTTGTGTATGTCATGGCACCGGCACGCATGCCGGAGTGGGGTGAACGATGGCGACTGCCAACTCAAACGAGGCCGAATACGACTACCCGGTCGGCTACGAACCGGAGGTACAAACAGAGACGGTCGAACTGGACCGTCGAACCGTCGAGCGACTCGACGCGCTGCGCGAGGACGACGAGTCGTACGACGAACTGATAACCGAGCTCGTGTCCATCTTCGCGGCGAGCGAACTCTCCGCCGCGCGGGTGGACAGCCCGCTCATCGAGTGACGCCCCGCGTCGCTCGATTTTCCGCATTTGAGACGCCCTGAGAGCGGAATCACCGTGTGGGAGGCAAGTAGTCGATAAATGGGACTTTGCTATACAGAATCCGAAATCCCGACGAACCAACCGTCCGATTTTTTGCCGGGAGCGCGAAAGCTCCGAGTATGACCGATTTCGACCCCGAGAAGTTCGAGGACAAGTACGCCAACTACTTCCCCGAACTCCAGCGCGCGTACAAGAACGCCTTCGAGACGATGAACGACGAGTTCGACTCGTCGCTCATCCACGGGGTCGACCAGCAGATTCTCAACGAGTCCGAGCCGTTCTACGAGGACGGCGGCTTTTCCGTGCGGCTCCCCGAGAACCCCGCCGAGCGACTGACGGCGGTCGAAATCGACGATGACGAGCTTGACGCCGTCCTCGACCGCTACGTCGACGAGATAGAAGGCGAGCTTCGGCGGGTCTTCGGCGTCGAGGCGTAACCCCGAACCAAAGGCCTAAGCACGTTCACCTCGAAGCCGCGTGCATGAGCACGGAGACGCAGGACGGCGAGGACGACCTCAAAGAGCGTGTCGTGAACTTCCTCCGTCGGAACTTCCCGCAGATCCAGATGCACGGCGGCAGCGCGGCCATCCGCGACCTCGACCGCGAGACCGGCGAGGTCACCGTTCTCCTCGGCGGCGCTTGCTCCGGGTGCGGTATCTCCCCGATGACCATCCAGGCCATCAAGACCCGCATGGTCAAGGAGATTCCCGAGATCAACGAAGTCCACGCCGACACCGGCATGGGCGACGACGGCGGCATGGGCGGCGACAGCCGCGGTGGCAGTCCGTCGTTCCCCGGCGACACCAGCGATGACACGACCGACATCGAAGACGACCAGGGCCCGCAGGCCCCGTTCTAAGTCGGCGTTCCGGACGGTTTCGTCTCGTCGTCGGCCGAGAACAGGAGTTTTATCGGCGACTACTCCCCACCCTCGGGTATGACTGCCGAGTCGCCCGAGAACGTCCTCTTCGTCGTCATGGACACGGTCCGCAAGGACCACCTCACGCCGTACGGCTACGACCGCCCGACGACGCCGGGGCTCGACCGATTCGCCGACGAGGCGACTGTCTTCGAGCAGGCCGTCGCGCCCGCGCCGTGGACGCTCCCGGTCCACGCCTCGCTTTTCACCGGGATGTACCCCAGCCAGCACGGGGCCGACCAGGAGAACCCCTACCTCGAAGGCGCGACGACCCTCGCCGAGACGCTCTCGGCGGCCGGCTACGACACCGCCTGTTACTCCTCGAACGCGTGGATAACGCCGTACACGCATCTGACCGACGGCTTCGCCGAGCAGGACAACTTCTTCGAGGTCATGCCCGGCGAGTTCCTGTCTGGCCCGCTGGCGAAGGCGTGGAAGACGATGAACGACAGCGACGCGCTCCGGACGCTCGCGGATAAGCTCGTCAGCCTCGGCAACACCGCCCACGAGTACCTCGCCGGCGGCGAGGGTGCGGACTCGAAGACGCCCGCCGTCATCGACCAGACCATCGACTTCATCGACGACTCCGAGGAGTTCTTCGCGTTCGTCAACCTCATGGACGCGCACCTGCCGTACCACCCGCCCGAGGAGTACAAAGAGCGCTTCGCGCCCGGCGTCGATTCGACCGAGGTCTGCCAGAACTCCAAGGAGTACAACGCCGGTGCCTACGAGATTGGCGACGACGAGTGGGATGACATCCGCGGGCTCTACGACGCCGAAATCGCCCACATCGACGACCAACTCACCCGGCTTTTCGACCACCTGAAAGAGACCGGGCGCTGGGACGACACCATGGTCGTCGTCTGTGCGGACCACGGCGAACTCCACGGCGAACACGGCCTCTACGGCCACGAGTTCTGCCTGTACGACCCGCTCATCAACGTCCCGCTCATGGTCAAACACCCCGACCTCGATGCGGACCGACGCGACGACCAGGTCGAACTGGTCGACCTCTACCACACGGTCCTCGATTCGCTCGGCGTCGAGGGCGGCGAACCCGCGAGTCCCGGCGACGACGCGGTCGGCCTCGACCACACGCGGTCGCTCCTGTCGGCCGACTACCGGGAGTTCGCGCGCGCGTCGAACGACGACCCCGGCCAGCGCCGAGACGGCGAGTACGCCTTCGTCGAATACTCTCGTCCCGTGGTCGAACTCAAGCAGTTGGAGGAAAAAGCCGCGAACGCCGGCATCGAACTCCCCGAGGACTCGCGGTTCTACTCCCGGATGCGGGCGGCGCGACGGGTCGACGCCAAGTACGTCCGAATCGACCGCGTCCCCGACGAGGCCTATCGCATCGATACCGACCCCGAGGAGACCGAGAACGTCGCCGACTCGGACGACGAGGCGGTCGCCGAGACGGAGGCCGCCCTCACGGAGTTCGAAGACGCTATCGGCGGCGCGTGGACCGACGCGCTCGATACCGACGTGTCGGACGACTCCGTGGACCAGATGGACGACGAGGCACAAGACCGCCTGCGCGACCTCGGCTACCTCGAATAGACCGACGCCGAGTCTACCGCTTAGCGTATCCCTTCTCCCCGCTCCCACGCCCGAAGGAGCGCCGCGAGCGTCCGGTTCGTCGGCACTTCGAAGCCGTGTTCGGCGGCGGTATCGACTACTGCACCGTTGATGGCGTCGACCTCGGTCCGCTTTCCGGCCGCGACGTCCTGCAGCATCGACGAGCGGTTCGCGGCGGTCTTTTCGACCACCCGGTCGACCGCCTCGCGGGCGACGCGGTTCGGGAGCGACACGCGCTCTAATCGGGCGACTCGGGCCGTCTCGCGGGCGGCCCGGTGTGCGAGTTCGCCGGCGTCGTCGCCCGCGAGTGCGCCGTTTTCGACCCGTGAGAGCGCGGTGACGGCGTTGATGCCGGCGTTGACCGCGAGTTTCTCCCAGCGCCGCCTCGGCATGTCGGTGGCGACGAGCGTGTTGAGTCCCGCGTCGCGGAACGCCTTGCCGACGCGTTCGGCGAGCGGGTCGGGACCACCGTCGAGCGCCCCCAAAACGATCCGGCCGACGCCGGTGCACTCGACGCGCCCCGGTTCGACGAGTCGAGCCCCGTAGGTCGCCGTCCCCGCGAGGACGGGCGCGTCGAGTCGGGCGGCGAGGCGCTCCTCGGTGAGTCCGTTTTGGAGCGACAGCACCGCGCCCACGTCGCAGTCGGCGAGCGCGTCGGCCGCCGCTGCAGTGTCGAACGATTTGACGGTGACGAGCGCGAGGTCCGCCGAGTGGCCCGTCTCCACCGTCGTCGCGGCCGGTGAGACGTGCGCCGACTCGGCACCGACCACGTCGAGACCGGCCGCCGACACCCGCGCCGCGTGCGGGTCGCGGGCGACGAGCGTCACGTCGTGGACCGACGCGAGGAGGCCGCCGACGAGCGTGCCCAGACTGCCCGCGCCGAAGACGAGAATACGCATGGCTACCCGTTCTCGGCGGACGACAAAAATGGCGAGTTTCGCGGGCGCGTCGGCCGGGAGCCCTCGGCGTCGAGGTCAGTCCTCGGTCCAGTAGTAGAGTTTCTCGCGCTCGGCACCGCAGTTCGGGCACGTGTCGGGCAGTTCGTCGAGGTCACCCATCTCGCCGCAGTCGCTACACCGCCACATCAACTCGGCCTCGCCGAACTCGTGGCCGGCGCGCTCGTGTTCGATGGACATCCCCGCGAGCCCCTCGCGGGTCGTCACGAAGAAGCCGTCGTCGTCGAAACCGCGGATGCTCCCGAGTTTGGTTCCGTCCTCCGCGTACACCGTCATTCCCACCGTCGGCTGTGTCTCGTCAGCCATACGCGACTAGTCGTTGCGCAAGCGGATAAAAAGGAACGGCCGAATCGGTGACGAACGCCTGCAGAAGTTCGGCCCGCGAGGGAGGAGTATATAAATAATAAACTGGATAACGCGATATAGAATTTCCAGATGTGTCTCGATGTGGCTTGGTGTCCCTGACAGCGTGGCTGAGTCGCAACGAGGGAGAGTTTCGGTCGCGCGCGCACGAGAAGCACTAGAGTGGACATTAGTGAGCAGAGTCAGCTAATGACGTACGATACTGGAGAAGGGCGGCCGAGATGCTACGAGAGATGCCAACTATGCTGGTCGAAGGTCAGTATCACAAGCGGCACGGCCGCTCGACTCGCAAAACCTGGAGGAAAAACCGACCGCTAGACTACATGAAGTCCGCGATGCCAGACTGCTCGTTCTCCACTTTTTCCGAGTCTCGCTCCGCTCGACTCGCAAAACCTGGAGGAAAAACCGCCGCTAGACTACATGAAGTCCGCGATGCCAGACTGCTTGTTCTTGTCGTTCTCGAAGACCGATTCGAGGCTCTTTTCGAGCACTTCGAGGCGCTGTTTCGTGTAGTCGCGGCAGTCGAACTCCTCTGCCACCTGAATCGCGGTGTCCATATACTTGTTCACAGAGCCCTGGTGGACCGTGAGGTTCACCCGACCGCCGCACTCCCGGCAGTCGCCCGAAAGCGGCATCCGCCGATACTTTTCGCCGCAGTCGAGACACCGCGTCTCCTGTCGCGAGAAGGCGCGGAGATTCCCGATGAGGTCCGGCAGGAAGTGGTACTCGATGACACGCTCGGCAACGTCCGTCTCGTCGACCGCCCGGAGCTTCCGCGCGAGGAACAACTGGGCGTCCATCTTGTCCATCATCGACCCGAGAGTCTTGTACGCAGAGAGGTCGGGACCGGCGGCGATGTCCGTGGTGTCGTGAGTGTGGTCGAACCCGGTGTACTCGCGGTCGGTTCCGAGGTACTCCTCGGCGATAGTGACCTCGTCTTCCCAGTCGTCGGGGTCTTCCATTCGGAGGGTCGCCTCGTAGAACTCGCGGGGGTACTGCCGCACGATGTCCATGTTGTGCGCCTCGTCGTCGATTTCCGAGGGGTCGATGCGCGAGGACATGACGAGCGGCGCGTCCATCTGCCCGCCGCGCTTGTCGGGGAGATATTCTTTCGAGAAGTTGAGAAGTCCGTCCATAAGGAGCATGACGCAGTCCTCGTCACCGTCGCACTGCGCGACGTGGAGGTCGTTGGCGACCAGCGAGTTGGTGTCTTCGACGGTCAACGAGTAAGTGTGGTCGATATCGCTTTCGAGGTATTCGACCGAGACGACTTCGTCGAGCCACGTGTCCCCGCCGTCCGAGAAGAGACGCTGGCTTCGGATGTCCGTGTCGTCGAGAGCGCTCGCCAGCGCCTCGCTCTTTCGAGGGAGGTGGAAACCGACTTCCTCGGCAAATCGAACCGCACTCTCCGACGTGACTTTGAGGACCCACGAGTCGAACGTCGGGACCGCGTCTCCGTCGTAGAACTCCGCCACCGCACCTGTTTGTGGTGTTCGGCGCTCAGAGTAGGTCTTCGAGGCGATGCCGAAGCGTTTGAGCGCGGCAACGAGGTCGCGTTTGAGGTCGTCGCTCACGGTGTGTGCGCGAACTTCCACACGGTCCGAAGACGCGCTTCCGTCGCCGGAGAAGTACGCCGACAGGAAGGACCGAAGAACTGGCTTGGGACCGGTGAGTATCGAGTCCGGGACGCCCTTTTCCTCGGCACGCGACCCACATCCAATGACGTCCGCAAACAGCGACTGAACGAGTCGGCTCGAAATCGTGACCTTCCACTCGTTCTCCTCGAATACATCGACACCGAGTGCTTCGCTAACGGTATTGAGGATGCGTTCGCGGGCGAGTTCGTCCGGAATACAGATCGTCGTCTGGTAGAAGTTTCCAGGCGACGCTCTCGTGAATCCTTCTGCGGCGTAGTATCCCAGTACAGTTCCGAACGCCTCGTCGATATCGAGCACTCTCGAAACAGTCGCGGTATCGCGACGAACGCCGAGAGATATCTCACGCGGAAGCGCGTCGACGACCGTTTCGACGTCTCCGAGAACTTCCACGAACACCGAGGCTGGAACGCTGTCGCGAGAGACCCAGTTGTAAACCGTCGAGTCGCTCCGGCCGAGTCGCTCGGCGACCGGTTTCAGATAGCCGCTCGCTTCGGTATGTTCGTCGAAGAGCGACCGAATTCGGTCCGCACCGAGACCCCGAATCATCAGGTCATCAGCCGGGATCGACCCGCCACTCAGGAACTCATCGAGCAAGTCGAACTGGACCGGGTCCGCGTCGATGTCGACGCACTTGGGCGACGGAAGTGAGTCGCCTTCGTCGAGTTCGTGCGCAGGGCCCCGGGTGAAACCGCCGTCGTCGGCTCGAATCACCGTGTGATCCGGGGTAACCGTTAGTTCTCTCCCGCCACGGGTCTCGATGCGAACGAGGTGATCCTGTGCGACATGCTTAGAGACTGCTTCGACCGGTTTGACCGTCTCTCGGCCGTCTCTGGTTAGAGACGGAACGTACACGTCTCCGTCCAGCTCCTGAACGAGCGTCCCGAAGTCGTCGGTCTCTGGGTCATCGAGCCGCTTCTCGACGAGCGTTCGAACCTCGTCGTATCGCCACCGGTCGGTCTCGTCTCGGTACCAGACCTTCGTCTCCGGATGGAAGCAGTTCCGACGTTTTGCCGCGTGGAAGTACGGATGCGCGTATCCGACCGCGGCTGTCGTGAATCCGACAACTCTGCCGACGACCGCGGCAGAGGTGTGGGGGGCCATCCCGAAGACGAGTTCGCCGATGAGGTCGTCGCGCTCTTCGATTTCGTAGAACCGGTCGAGGCCGTAGAACTGTTCGAGGAGGTCGTCGACGAAGTCGGCGGTCTGCATCATGTGCTGCGCCGCGCCGTTCGAGAGGACGATATCCTGTACTTTGAGTTCGACCAGTTGGTCGTCGAACCGGAGGGGTTCGCCGTCGATATCAGTCTCGTAGCCGAGTTCGCGGAAGTGGTCGGCCGTCACGTCGAGTTCCTCGGGGCGGACCGCGGTGACGGGCAGGTCGGTCATGTCGTAGCGGACGGTGCCGTCTTTGAACGACGACACGTCGTGTTTCGCCCGCAGGACGCCCTTCTCGATGGGTTCGGGCGTCTTGTTCGCCGAGGTGAGCCCCTTCACGCCCTTGAGAATCTGGAACGACGACTCGCGTTCGCCGACGCGTTCGAGGGCGTCGCGGTACTCGGTGTTCAGGTCTATGTCTTGCCATTCGGCGCTCTCGACGTCCCACTCGCAGCGCTCGCAGTAGACGCGACCGGACTCGTCGGGTTCGATGACGGACCCGCAGTCGTCGCACTCGTAGTGGGGTTCGGTGTGGCCGCCGCAGTCGGGGCACTTCGACTTGAACCCAAACGCGTCGCAGTCGGGGCACTTGCGCTGGCCGAGGCGGACCGAAATCTGGCCGCGCCTACCGGACTCGCCGCGGTGTCTGGCGGCGTCGCCCACGTCGCGTTGGCTCCCCCCGGCCTCGCCGATGGGGAACAGCGTGTGGACCGCCGGCGAGAGGTCGCGGCGCTCGGACTTCTCCGGGCGACCCATGCGGTTGCCGATTCGGGTGGGCGCACGCTCGCGGACGGTGAAGGGCGCGACCTCGTTGACGGCCTCGACGGCGTTGTCGCCGTCGTCCCACGTGCGGGCGTGCTCCGAGAGGTCATCGAGTTCCCACGTCCGCTCGCGGTCGTCGGTGAGACCGAGACTCCGGGCGAGCGGTCGCCACACGGGAACCCGAAGCGTCTCGTCGGTCTGACGGTGGGCGACAAGTAAGTGTTCGAGCGCCTCCCGAATCTCCGGCGTGTTGTCGAGGACGAGCGTGCCCTCCAGTCCGCGCTCGGGTTCGTTGGCGTGTTCGAGCGCGCCGGCCGTGCCGCCGTCGGCTTCGGCGGCGACGACCTCGCCGGCCGCGACGGCGTCGGCGAGCGCGTCGAATCGCTCGACTGAGATGTCGTGCCAGAGATAGGTGTACGTCGGGTGCAGCGGGGCGTCGAACTCAGTCGCCCACGAGAGCGCCTGTTCGACCGACGGCTCTTCGAGGTCGACGGCGGGGTCGTCGCGGAGCGCCTGCACGTTGGCCTCGGTCGCCTCGAAGTCCTGAATCCACCACTCGAAGACGTACGAGGCGGGCGCGAGCGAGTGGTTGTTCTCGACGAACTCGCCGAAGTTGACGAGGTACTCGCCGAGGTCGAGAATCTTCTCGACGCCGTTCTGGAGTTCCTCCGCCTCCTCGGGATCGTCGATGCGACGCACGTCGCCGTTGGCGAGTCTGACCGTCGGCCCCTCGATGGAGTCGACTGGGACGACGCCGCCGGCCTTGCCGGGGCGTTCGGTCTTGATTTGGGTGCCGGTGGCGATGAAGTCGTCCACGATGTGCATCGTCGCGGGGTGGACGCCCGCGGTCGCGAAGCCGTGGTTGCGGGCGCGGCCATAGCGCAGGCGGAAGCCGCCGGGCGCGGAGGGGTGGCCGAACACCGGGCGGCCCGCGATGAGGTCGCGGAGGAACTTGGTCGCGGGTTCGACGCGGGTCGGCCCGTCGGGGGCGTCGCTCTCGGCATCGTCGGCGTCGGTGTCTGAGTCGGCGTCCGCCTCGTCAGCCTCGTCGCCGCCCTCTCCGGCGTCGTCGGCTTTCGCGGCCTTCCCGTCGTCCTTGCCGATGGTACCGTCGATGAGGTCTTGGAGCCACGGCCAGTCGACCTCGTCGAGCTGTCGGGTGTAGCGCTGAATCTTCGGGGCCTTGAGGGCGATACCCTCGGCCATGACGAGACACATGCCGCCGCGGGCGGAGTTGGTGTCGACGCGTTCGAGGTCGCGGTAGCCCGAGACCTCCTCGTCGCCGGTTGCCTCGCCGTCGAGCATGATGGGCATGTTCTCGGCGATGAAGCGCGACTCCTTGTCCTTCGGCGAGTACTGGAGCCCCGTTTCCTTGTCGTAGAGGTTAACCTCCTCGACGTAGCGCTCGACCTCGTCGGTTCGAGCTTTGTACTCGTCGATGTCGAGCAGCGACCGGGCGTAGTCGGCGACGAGCACAGACAGCGCCTGCGCGGTGCCACCAGCCGAGCGAATCGGGCCGGCGTAGTAGACGTTGACGAACTCCGTGCCGTCGTCGTTCTCGAGGATTTCGACGCGGTCGATGCCCTCGATAGGTGCGGCGACGACCCCCTCGGTGAGGAGGGCGACGGCGGTGCGGACCGCGCCCTCGACTTTGCCCTCGCGGGAGTCGTAGTCGCCGACGTTGCCGTCAACGAAGTCGGTCACGAGTTCGAGCGCGGCTTCCTCGCGGGACATCTCGCCTTCGAGTTCGCGGACGCGCTCTGCGACGCCGTCGATGCCGAGGATGTTCTCCACGCGGTCGGCCATGTCCTTGGCGACCGGAATCTCGACTTCGGTCTTCGGGTCGTACCCCGTCGCCTTCGCGGCCTCCGCGAGGTCGAACGCCTCGTCGAGGCGGGCTTCGATGCGACGGAAGTACCGGGAGTCCTCCTCGCGCACGGTTACAACCAGAGGTCGAGGTCGGTCACCGCGTCGTGGTCGCGTTCGAGCGGTTCCTCGAAGGCGCGGAGGTTCACTTCGCCGGCGAAGACGGTCGCCGAGTCGAGGTGACCCGCGAGCGCCTGCCCGCTGCGCCGAGAGAGAATCGCGTGCGTGTGTGCGAACGGTTCGCCGTCGAGGAGCGCGACGTTACCCACGCAGGCGGCGACTTCGAGCGGCTCGTCGAACGTCACGGACTGGTACTCCTGGTCCGTCTGGTCGTAGAACCAGAGTTCGGCGTCCTGGACGGCACCCATGGCGTTGAACCACGCGGACTCGATGTCCTTGCGCGCGCAGAACTCCTCGATCTCCTCGCGCCAGTCCGCACCGTGTTCGAGGCGGGCGAGGTACTCCTCGCTCACCGTCACCGCTCGAGCGTTCATGCAGCGTACCACGAGCGAGTCGGACTAAAATGTGAATGGTCTGGCCGCCGGGCGTCCGGCGGCGGGCTTACGGGGCCGGAGCGATTATCGCCACTCGTCGAGCGCGAGCGCGTCGGCTACGTCAGCGGCGAGCCACGCGTCATCGCGGGAGATGTCCGCGATAATAAGACGCTGGCCCGTCTGAGAGCGATCCACCGAGGCCATAACCTCGGCGCCCGAGTCGTCGACGGAAGCCGTCGCATCCGGCGTCATGTATGATACATAGTGACACCCCTATATAAGTGGACCGAAACGGCGGGCCGAGAGGAACCCCCGTTACCCGATTCTGTCGTCCCGAAAAGTGGTTTAAAATGTAAAACGAGTTCTATGGGGATTCTCGTGGCATTTTTCGCCGCTTATGTATGGTACTACAACCCTTCCACGCTACACTATATCAAACAAATCGAATACGGTAAGTTTATCCACGCGGCACGGGAAGATTGGTTCGAATGCCAGACACTAACAAACTCTCGCGTCGCCGTTTCCTGAAGGCAACGGGTGGGGCCGCCACGGCCGCCGCCCTCGCCGGTTGTACCGGCGGTGACGGTGAAGAGACGACGACGACCGAATCCGGTGGCGAGGAGACCACCACCGCGACGACGACCGAAGAGGACACGGGCACGGAACTCTCCGGCTCGGTGTTTAACCGCATCCTCTCGGGCACCATCACGACGATGGACCCCGTCGCCGCGACCGACACGTCGTCGGGCATCATCATCCAGCAGGTCTTCGACTGCTTGATGTCGTACCCGAACGCCCTGCCGACGGTCGAAAACGAGCTCGCCGCGGACTACACGGTCTCCGACGACTTCACGACCTACACGTTCCAGCTCGCCGACGCGACCTACCACAACGGCGAGACGGTCACCGCGTCCGACTTCACCTACGCGTGGGAGCGCCTCGCGGCCTCCGAGAACAGCCGCCGCGCCTACTTCATCCTCGACTCCGTCGGCGTGGAACACGAGACGGACGACGAAGGCAACTACGTCCCCGGTTCGCTCGGCGTCGAAACCGGCGAGACGGAGACCGAACTCGTCGTCAACCTCTCGGAGCCGTTCCACGACACCCTCGAGATGTTCGCCTACACCTCGTTCGCCGCCCTCCCCGAGGGCGTCCTCGGCGACGTCGAGGGCTACGACGGCGAGATGGAGTACACCGAGTTCGCCTCGAACAACCCCATCGGCGCGGGTCCGTTCGAGTTCGCCTTCTGGGAGCAGGGTACCGCCGCGGCCGTCTCCAAGTACGACGACTACTACGGACAGGTCGCACAGGTCGACAACGTCCGCTGGCAGGTCATCGAGGACGACACGGCCCGCTACAACTACGCGATGAACGAGAACGCGGACTACTTCGGACTGCCCACCGCGCAGTACGACCCCGGTCTCGTTCAGGTGGAGTCGACCGACGAGTACGGTCGTGAAATCGGTAAGTACGGTCCTGTCCGCAACGGGAAGACGCTCAACTACGTCGGCGTCCCGACGCTGTCGATCTTCTACGTCGGCTTCAACATGGAGAAGGTCCCGAAGCCGGTCCGTCAGGCGTTCGCCTACGTCCTGAACCAGGGCCAGATGGTCTCGGAGGTCTTCAAGGGCCGCGGTTCCCCCGCACAGCTCTTCACGCCGCCGACTATCTTCCCCGGTGGCGCGCAGGCCGCAAACGAACTCATCGACTCCGAATACCCGTACAACGCGGACGAGACGGACATCCAGGCCGCCCGCGAGGTCATGGAGGAAGCCGGCTACGGTGAGGACAACAAGTTCGAGGTCCAGTGGACCCAGTACAACTCCAACACGTGGGAGGAAATGGCGAGCATCCTCCGCGACCAGCTCGCGTCCGCCCACATCAACATGCAGATTCAGAAGGCCGACTTCTCGACGCTCCTCGAGCGCGGCCGCAACGGTCAGCTCGAAGCGTACACCCTCGGCTGGATCGCCGACTGGCCGGCCCCGGACAACTTCCTGCAGCTCCTGAACCCGCCGCAGACGGACACGTCCAAGCAGGGCCCCATTTCGTACGTCAACTGGACGGCCGAAAACGGCGACGCCTACCAGCAGGCGACCGACGCCTACCAGCAGGTCGTCAACAACCCGGCCCCGACCGACGAGGCCCAGCAGATCCGCGACGAAGCCTACGTCGACATCGAGACGGCCAACTGGGAAGACGTCGCGATGCTGCCCATCTACAACCGCAAGGACGAGACGTTCTGGTACGACACCGTGAACATCGAGCCGTTCGGTGGCATGGGTCCGAGCCGCCAGAAGCTCAACAACGTCACCCTCAACCGGTAAGACCGGGTAGTACGGGCGCTCCCTCGCGTCCCGTCTCAATCGAAACTCCCGGTTATTTTTGACAAGCGTGCAGTTAGTCTCTACTATATACTATAATATGGTAGTAGAGTTGCTGAAACTGCGACATTAGGACTTCGAAACGCAAGACATATCCATACCACTCATTAAACCAATACAATAATGTCCGCTCGAACGGTCTGCGAGGTGATGCCATGAGTCGATGGCAGTACTTCCTCCGCAGGGTACTGATGTCGATTCCTGTCGTCATCTTCGGGACGACAATTACGTTTGCCCTCATCCGCCTGGGGCCACTCGACCCCGTTTCGGCGATTCTGGGGACGCAATACAACCCACAGGCGGCAGAACAGATTCGGACGAACCTCGGGTTGAATCAGCCGCTCTGGAGTCAGTACCTCGACTTCATGTACGAGCTGTTCACCTTCCAACTCGGCCAGTCGTGGGTCATCGCACCAGGGACGACCGCGTACGAACTCATCGAGATCTACGCGCCCCGGACGATTTGGCTCGGCTTCTGGTCGGTCGTCATCGCGCTGTTCGTCGGGATTCCGCTCGGCTTCTACGCCGGGCTGAACCCGAACACGCCCTCCGACTACGCCGCCTCCTTCGGCGGAATCGTCTGGCGCGCGATGCCAAACTTCTGGCTGGCAATCATGCTCGTCACGGCCCTCTCGCAACTCGGGACGTGGACGAACGGCCTGTTCACGTGGCAGACGTGGATCGTCAGGACGAACGTCGTGACGCCGCCGGCGCTCGGCTTCTTCCAGTCACCGGTCGAGCAGTTCCTCGCCGACCCCGGGGGGTGGACTGAGTCGTTCATCCGGGCGACGAAGCAGATCGCCCCGGCCGCGCTCGTCCTCGGGTCTGCGTCGATGGGGAACGAGATGCGTATCGGCCGCACCGCCGTCCTCGAAACCATCAACTCGAACTACGTCGAGACCGCCCGCGCGAAGGGCGTCTCCGGGCGCTCGCTCGTCTGGAAGCACATCTTCCGGAACGCGCTCATCCCGCTCGTGCCAATCATCACGGGCGAGGCGTTCCTGCTTCTCGGCGGGTCGGTGTTCGTCGAGACGGTCTTCGCCATCAACGGCCTCGGCTGGCTGTTCTTCAACGCAGCCATCAACGGGGACCTGCCGCTCATCGGGACGCTGATGTTCATCTTCATCCTCATCCTGGTCGGCACGAACATCCTACAGGACTTCCTGTACACGATTATCGACCCGCGCGTCGGGTACGACGGGTGAATCACAGTGAGCACGACAACCGAAACCGAAATTCCGCTCCGACAACGAGTCGCTGAGAACCCCCAGCCCGCGCTGATTTGGGCCGCCGTCGGTGCAGTCCTCATCGGCGTCGAACTGGGCGCTATCCTCCAAGTCGTCGGCGCCGTCGCCGGCGTGGTCGTCAACCTCCTTCCCGGTGACCCGGGTGCGTCCGCCGTCCAGTCGCTGCAGGCGGCGTTCGACGCGATTCCGACGCTCGTCTCCCGCGACGTGATTCCGAACCAGGGCTACTGGAACGGCACCGGCTACGAGAACACGTTCCTCGGGCTCTCGCCCGCAGTCGCGTGGGCCATCCGCGTCGTGTTCGTCTACGCGTACGCCTTCGCGGTGCTGGCGTGGGCGTGGAACGGCTACAAGCGGTTCCGCCGCCACTACCGCCGCGTCGACTGGACGCCGCGGGACGACGTGGTCAACCGCTTCCGGGGTCACTCCTGGGGCAAGTTCGGGCTCATTATCGTCATCACGTTTGTGGTCATGGCGGTATTCGCGCCCGCGCTCGGTCCGACCACGATGGAGCAGAACATCCTCCAGCCGTACGACTACGAGGTCAGCTACTGGAGCGAAGACACCCAGAGCGTCGAAACCGTCCTCGTCGGCGAGGCCAACCTCGGCTCCGGGTCGCAGGGTGCAGGTGACGAGAACGTCGCGCCGCTGACGTACGACGACTTCGGCAGGTTCCATCCGTTCGGCACGGCGACAAACGGGAAGGACTTATTCACACAGGTGGTGTTCGGGGCCAGGATATCACTGACCATCGCCGTCGTCGCCATGGGAATCGCCGGCCTCATCGGCCTCGGCTTGGCCATGATAACGGCGTACTACAAGGGACTGGCTGACTTGGCGACGGTGTTAGTCTCAGACTCGATACAGGCGTTGCCGGTCATCATGGTCCTCATCTTGATGCTCGTCATCTTCCAGAACACCTGGGTGAGGGAGTTGTACGACGGCGCGGTGCTCATCATCCTCATCTTCAGTATCGTCTACTGGCCGTTCATCTGGCGGTCGATACGTGGGCCAGCGCTCCAGGTGTCCGAGCAGGACTGGATCGACGCCGCGAAGTCGTTCGGTCAGACGCCGACGCAGGTCATGCGCAAGCACATGGCCCCCTACGTGTTCAGCTACATGCTCATCTACGCCTCGCTCAGTCTCGGTGGTATCATCATCAGCGTCGCCGGGCTCTCCTACCTCGGGCTCGGCATCACCGCGCCGACCCCCGAGTGGGGCCGGCTCATCGCGAACGGACAGCAGTACGTCGCGAGTCCCTCGTGGCACATTTCGCTCGTCCCCGGCCTCCTCATCACGCTCGTCGTGACCGGCCTGAACGCCTTCGGCGACGGCATCCGCGACGCCATCGACCCGCAGGCCGACACCGGTGACGAGGCCGCGGCCACTGGAGGTGGCGCATGAGCACCGAACAGGCGAGTTCGACCCGGACCGAGGGCGAACCCCTGCTCTCCGTCGAGAACCTCCGAACGTCGTTCTACACGGACAAGGAGGTTATCCGCGCGGTCGACGGCATTTCGTTCGACATCTTCCGCGGCGAGACCGTGGGTATCGTCGGCGAGTCCGGCTCCGGCAAGTCCGTCACGGCCCGCTCTATCATGCGGTTGGTCGAGAACCCCGGCCGCATCGAGAACGGCCGTATCATGTACGACGGCGAGGACCTCCTCGACAAGTCGCCGAAGCAGATGCGCTCTATCCGCGGCGGCAGCATCGCCATGGTGTTCCAGGACCCGCTGACGAGCCTGAACCCCGTCTACACGGTTGGCAACCAAATCAAGGAGGCGCTTCGCCTCCACCGCGGACTGAGCGGGTCGAAGGCGACGAAAGAGGCCATCGAACTGCTCGAAGCGGTCGGGATTCCGGACGCGCACCGTCGCGTCCGCGAGTATCCTCACCAGTTCTCCGGCGGGATGCGCCAGCGCGCCGTCATCGCGATGGCGCTCGCGTGCGATCCCGAACTGCTCATCTGCGACGAGCCGACGACGGCGCTCGACGTGACCATCCAGGCGCAGATTCTGGAACTCCTCGAAGAGCTTCAGGAGGAACGCGACCTCGGCATCATGTTCATCACCCACGACATGGGCGTCATCGCCGAAATCGCGGACCGCGTCAACGTGATGTACGCAGGCGAAATCGTCGAGAGCGCGCCCGTCGTCGAACTGTTCGAGTCGCCGAAACACCCCTACACGCAGGGGCTTCTCAACTCCATCCCCGGACAGGGGCTCGACGAAGACGAGCGCCTCGCGACCATCGAGGGCGACGTGCCGACACCGAACGAGGACCCGACGTACTGTCGGTTCGCCCCCCGGTGCCCGAAGGCGTTCGCCGAGTGCGACACGGTACACCCCAAGCCCGTCGAAGTCGGTGACGGCACGGACGACCACCGAGCGTCGTGTCTGCTGTACCCCGAAGACCTCCCCACGGAGGAGGCGGTCGCCGTCCACCGCGAGGGCGGACAGCGCGGAGGTGACACGCGATGAGTACGACATCCACCGAAGAAGAGCGGAGCACCGAGGCGCGCGGAGACACCATCCTCGAGGTCAACGACCTCAAGACCTACTACGAGGACGGCGGCTTCCTCGGCAGCAACCCCGTGAAAGCGGTCGACGGCGTCTCGTTCGACATCCAACGCGGCGAGACGCTCGGACTCGTCGGTGAGTCCGGCTGCGGGAAGTCCACCCTCGGTCGCACGCTGATGCGCCTCGAAGAGGCCACCGCGGGCGAGGTCAAACTCAACGGCACGGACATCACCACACTGTCCGGCTCGGACCTCAAGCAGTTCCGCAAAGACGTACAGATGGTGTTCCAAGACCCCGATTCGAGCCTCAACGAGCGGATGACCGTGGGCGAAATCGTCCGCGAGCCGCTCGACGTGCACGACTGGAAGACCCCGTCGGAGCGCCGCGAGCGCGTCCGCGAACTGCTCGAAACCGTCGGCCTGCAGGAACAACACTACTACCGCTACCCGCACCAGTTCTCCGGCGGCCAGCGCCAGCGCATCGGCATCGCCCGCGCGCTCGCGCTCGAACCGGAGTTCATCATCCTCGACGAGCCGGTGTCGGCGCTGGACGTGTCCGTGCAGGCGAAGATTCTCAACCTGCTCGAAGACCTGCAAAACGAGTTCGGGCTGACGTACCTGTTTATCGCCCACGACCTCGCGGTCGTCCGCCACATCTGCGACCGCGTGGCCGTGATGTACCTCGGCAACATGATGGAAATCGGGCCGGCCGACGAGATGTTCGACCAGCCGGCGAACCCGTACACGCACGCGCTGTTGTCGTCGATTCCGGAGCCAGACCCGACTATCGAACGCGACCGCATCACCCTCCGCGGGACGCCGCCGAGCCCGCGCGACCCGCCGGCGGGCTGTCCGTTCTCGACGCGCTGTCCGGTGAAGATTCGCCCGTCGGCGTACAGAGACATGGACACCGACCTCTGGGAGCGCATCGAGGTCTTCCGCGAGGTTCTCCGTGAGCGCTCGCGGGCCGACCCCTCGTTGAGCGACCGCGTCCGGAAACTGCTCGGCCGCGAGAGCCACCGCGCCGGGATGGACGAAATTATCCCCGAACTGTTCGGCGAACTGGACGTGCCTTCGGACGTGATGTCGCACATCCGCGAGGCCGCCGACTACGCCGAAAACGACGACGAGGACGCCGCGCGGGCCTACCTCCGCGAGGAGTTCGGCAGCGTCTGTGACCACGAGCGACCCGACCAGCTTTCGGTCGGCAACCGGGGTCGCTTGAGCCTCTGTCACCGCCACGAGCCCGAGTACGAAGAGCCGGCGGCCGTCTTCGAGACGCTCGTCCAATAATGGAGTTCGACCCACGCCGCTTCGGCGTCAAGACCATCGACGCCGTGGTCTACGCCGTCTCCCTCACCGGCGTGGTGTTCGTCGTGACCGCCCTCGTGAGCACGCTCGCCGGCAACGGACTGCCCGGCGCGAAGTGGCTCATGTTCTTTCTCGGGTTCGCCATGTTCGGCTACGCGTCGCTCAAGGTGCGCCCGAAGGCGGCCTGGAAGAGCGGAAATGGGAACGGAAACGGCGGCAGCGACGGCGGCCTGTTCTCGGGGAGTGACGAACCGGTCGGCGTCGAGAAACTCGTCGGGAACGCGCTCGACGCGGTACTTCCACCGCGACTGCGACCCGCGAACAGCGACGAGCGGCCGTCGAGCGGGGTGAAACTCCTCCTCGCGTCGGTCTGTATCCTCGCGACTTCGTACGCGATGGAAGTCGTCTTCGGCATCAACTACTGACCGCCTCGGAGGCCCCCGTGGCCTTCGATGCCTTTTACCATATACGTCGTCCAGAACTGGTATGGCCGAACTCGGAGACGACGAGACGCCCGATGTCGAACGAATCGCCGGCGAGGCGGACCGCCGCCGCGAGGCGTGGGGCGCGACACTCGACGACATGACAGCGATGGCCGACGAGTTCGAAGCCGACGGGTGGGAGACGGTCCGCATCCCGGCGGGCGACAGCGGTCCGTTCGGTCCCTCCAGCGGCAAGGGCGACGAGGGGGCGTTCGGCCTCGCGTACGTCATTCCCGGCGACAAGGCCGAGACGGTCGCCGACCTGTTCGAAGCGACGTCGTTCCCCGAGTACGAGGTGTACCGCGCGGAGAACGACGGCCGCGTCTACATGGTGACGGCGCTGTTCTCGCCGGACGCCGAGACCGCTATCTTCCTCGCGGGCGCGTGGGACCTTCGCGAGGCGCTTGAGTGCGCGACCGTCGCCGTCGAGGAAGGTCGGATGTACACCTACCTCCAGAAACTCGACGGTACCGTCGTCGGCGTCGTCGAACACGACGACCCCGAGAAGTTCTTCCCCAACCTCGACGCGATTCGGCGGTACGCGCCGAACAGCGACGACGACGCCGAAGGCGACGCGAGCGACGACAACTGAATCGGATTCGTTCTGCATTCGTTTTCGGAGGACTCACGACGCTCCCGCGAGCGGCGTCGGACGCCTGTCAGCGAGGCGAAAGCGTTCGCAGAGTACATTAGGCGGGGGAAAGAAAGCGGGTGTATGAAAGTAGCCGACGCGATGACCCGCGGTGAGGAGGTCGTGACGGTGTCCCTGCCGGGCACGCGCGACGACGTTCTGGAATACCTCCAAGAGCGTGGGTTCTCTTCTGTTCCTGTGGTGAAAGAGACCGACGAGGGGACGAAGTACCGAGGCCTCATCTCTCGGGAGGACCTCATCGAACACCCCGACGAGGACCAACTGGCGGTGCTCGTCCGCGAGGTGCCGACCGCGAGCGCCGACGACGACCTCGAAGCGGTGGCCGCGACGATGGTCTCGGAGGGCGCGCGCCGAATCCCCGTCATCGACGGCGACGCCATCGAGGGCATCCTCACCGTCACCGACGTGATCCGAGCCATCGCCCGCGGCGACATCGACGGCGAGACCGAGGTCGGCGACCTCGCCGCCCGCGACGTGAACACGACGTACGTCGACGTGCCCCTGCACATCGTCGAGCGCGAGATATTCTACGCGAACGTACCCTACGCGGTCGTCCTCGACGACGAGGCCTCGCTGGCCGGCATCGTGACCGAAGTCGACATCATCGAGGTCGCCCGCGTCGTCGAAGGCGAGGCCGGCACCGGCGACTCGGTCGCAAACCAGGACGACGAGTGGATGTGGGAGGGCATCAAGGCGGTCGGCAACCGCTACATCCCGACCCGGAACGTCGAGATTCCGGCCGAACCGGTCTCGAAGTTCATGACCGACGACCTCGTGAGCGTCCCGACGCGCGCCACCGCCAAGGACGCCGCCCAGACGATGATTCGCGAGGACATCGAGCAGATTCCGCTCGTCTCCGGCGACGAACTCATCGGCATCGTCCGCGACATCAACCTGCTGGAGGCGCTGTATGAGTGAGGGCGACGAGTCCGCCGCACTCACCGAACTCGCGAAGCGCCGAGGCTTCTTCTTCGGCTCTTCCGAGGCCTACGGCGGCGTCGGCGGGTTCTACACCTACGGCCCGCAGGGCGCGGCCCTGAAGTCCAACGTCGAGGAGGCGTGGCGCGAGCGCTTCGCCGTCCAGGAGGGTAACCTCGAAATCGAAGCGCCGACCATCATGCCCGAACCCGTCTTCGAGGCGTCGGGCCACCTCGACGGCTTCGACGACATGCTCGTCGAGTGCGCCGAATGCGGCGAGTCCCACCGCGCGGACCACCTCATCGAGGACAACTCCGAGCTGGAGGACGCGGAGACGCTGTCGCCCGAGGAGGCGGCGGAGAAAATCGCCGACCTCGGCCTCGTCTGTCCGACCTGCGGCGCGGACCTCGCGGGCCAGTCCGTCGAGGACTTCAACCTCATGTTCGAGACGAACATCGGTCCCGGTTCCTCGACGCCCGGCTACCTCCGCCCCGAGACGGCGCAGGGTATCTTCGTGGAGTTCCCGCGCATCAAAGAGTACGCGCGCAACAGCCTCCCGTTCGGCGTGACACAGGTCGGCCGCGCCTACCGCAACGAGATTTCGCCGCGGAAGAGCATCGTGCGCACCCGCGAGTTCACGCAGGCCGAACTGGAGCACTTCATCGACCCCGAACGCGACGAGGCCGACCTCTCCGCGGTCGAGGACGTGGAGGTGCTTCTGTACCCCGCGACCGAGCAGGAGGCCGACGACGGGGACTACGTCGAGACGACCATCGGCGAGGCCGTCGAAGACGGCGTCATCGGCAACGCGTGGCTCGGCTACTTCCTCGGCATCGCCCAGGAGTGGTACGAGACGGTCGGCGTCGACATGGATCGCTTCCGCTTCCGCCAGCACCTCGCGGGCGAGCGCGCCCACTACTCCTCGGACTGCTGGGACGCCGAGAGCGAGGTCGACGGCGACTGGATAGAGATTGCGGGCTTCTCGTACCGCAGCGACTACGACCTCTCGAAGCACGGCGAGTACGGCGACGACGACTTCACCGTGTTCCAGCAGTACGACGAGCCGAAGACGGTCGAGCGCGCCGTCGTCGACCCCGACATGGCGACGCTCGGCCCCGAGTTCGGCGCGCAGGCCGCCGACGTGGCCGACGCGCTGGAGACGCTCGCCGAGCGCGACCCCGACGCCTTCGACGCCGACGAGGTCACCCTCGACATCGACGGCGAGGAAATCACCGTCGACACCGACGTGGCCAACTTCTCGGTCGAGACGCAGACCGAGGCGGGCGAACACATCACGCCCCACGTGGTCGAGCCCTCGTTCGGTATCGACCGCACGGTGTACACGCTCCTCGCGCACGCCTACGAGACCGACGAGGTCGACGGCGAGGCGCGGAGCTACCTCTCGCTTTCGCCGTCTGTCGCGCCGACGAACGTCGGCGTCTTCCCGCTCGTGAGCAACGTGGACGAACTGGTCGACCTCGCCGACGACGTGGCCGCCGAACTCCGCGCGGCCGGTTTCGCGGTCGTCTACGACGACTCCGGCAGCATCGGTCGGCGCTACCGCCGACAGGACGAGGTGGGCACGCCGTTCTGCATCACCATCGACCGCGACGGCCTCGAAGGCGACGGCGCGAACACCGTCACCATCCGCGAGCGCGACAGCGGCAAACAGGTCCGACTGCCCGTCGACGACCTCGTCGGAACGCTGGTCGGCCTGCGCGCCGGCACCGCCTCGTTCGACGACGTGCTCGACGAGAACGAGGTCGTCGAGGCGTAACCCGCCGTGGGGCGACCGAGCACCGCCGAGGTGAAACGGCGACTGGTCCACGCGAGCGGCTCGGGGATGCCGCTTTTGTATCTCCTCGGGCTGGTCGAGTGGCGTACCCTCGGGTATCTGTTCGTCTTCCTCGCGGCGGTCGTCAGCGTCCTCGAACTGCTCCGCCTGTTCGGCGGTCTCGAGTGGGCCGTCTACGACGAACTCACCCGCGAGTACGAACAGGACAACGTCGCCGGCTACGCGCTGTACGTCTACAGCCAGACCGCCGTCGCGCTGGTGTTCGACCCGCACGTCGCGGTCCCGGGGATGTTCATGCTCACCATCGGCGACCCGATAAGCGGCCTCATGGGCTCCGCACCGGTCGGCGAACTGAAGTCGGTGCGGACGCTCGCGGCGATGTTCGCGGTCTGTTTCGTCCTCGCCGCGCCGTTCGTGATTCCCGTCTCGGGAGTCGTCGCGGGCGGCCTCGCCGCGGCCGCCGGAGCAGCCGGGGCGACGCTGGCCGACGGGGTGAAGCCGGTCGTCGCCGGCTACGTCATCGATGACAACCTCTCGATTCCGCCGGTCGCCTGCGTCGCTATCGCGGGGACGCTCTGGCTGGTCGGCGTCGCGTAAGCGGTCGGCGTTCGGGCGTCGGTCCGTGATGCGATTTTATTTCAGTTGACCACGAATCGGACAGTCATGACTGTCTACGAGAGCGACCTTCCGGGCGTCGGGAAGAAACACGAGGTGGAACTCGGCGACGGCTCCCGGCTCGTCATCGTGACGCACAACAGCGGCAAGCGGGAGGTGTTCCGGCGCGCGAGCGCCGACAGCGACTCCGAGAAGTTGTTCGAACTCACCGACAAACTGGCCCGACAGGTGGGGACGCTTCTCGAAGGCGCGTACTTCCAGCCGGTCCAGACAGAGAGCATCGAGACGCTTCTCGGCGGGGACACGCTCATCGAGTGGGTCGAAGTCGGCGCAGACTCCGAGATTGCGGGCAAGACCCTCGGAGAGTCCGACCTCCGGCAGGCGACCGGTGCGTCCGTCATCGCCATCGAGCGCGGCGACGAGGTCGTCACGTCGCCCGGCGGCGACGCGATGGTCGAAGCCGGTGACACGCTGGTCGTCATCGGTCCGAAGGCGGCCTGCCGCGACTTCACAGCGCTCGTCAAAGGGACCTAATGGCAGCGGCGCTGCTCGAATTCGGCTATCTGTTCGTCGTCTTGGCGGTCGTCGGAGCGGTCGCGCTCCGCCTCGGTCTGTCGGTGATTCCCCTCTACGTCGTCGGCGGCGTCGTCGCCGGACCGTACGTCGCCGGGCGGTTCGGCCTCCCGTACGTCCCGAACGGCGAAATCGTGACGATTCTCGCGGAACTCGGTATCGTCCTCCTCCTGTTTTTCCTCGGCCTGGAGTTCAGCCTCGACCGCCTCCGGTCGTCGGGGGCGAAAATCGGCCGCGCGGGCGTCATCGACCTCGCGGTGAACCTCCCCATCGGCGTCGCCATCGGTCTCGTCCTCGGGTGGTCGCCGGTGGAGGCGCTGCTGCTCGGCGGCATCGTCTACATCTCGTCGTCGGCCATCGTGACGAAGACGCTCATTGATCTCGGGTGGATTGCGGACCCCGAGTCGGAGCCGATTCTGGGCACGCTCGTCTTCGAAGACCTCGCCATCGCGGTCTACCTCGCGGTCGTCACCTCGCTCGTGCTCGGCGGCGACGGCGGCGTCGCGGCCATCGGCCGGTCGCTCGCCATCGCCTTCGGCTTCCTCGGCCTCCTGTTCGTGGCCGTCCAGTACGGGACGGCGCTTTTCGCCCGCGTCCTCGACGTAGAGAACCAGGAGGCGTTCGTCCTGCGGGCGCTCGCGGTCGTCGTTCCCATCTCGGGTGCGGCGCTCGCGCTCGGGGTGAGCGAGGCTGTCGCGGCGTTCTTCGTCGGCATGGGCTTTTCGACGAGCGGCCACCGGGAGCGACTCGAACACCAACTCGTCTCCGTGCGCGACGTGTTCGCCGCGGTGTTCTTCTTCTGGATCGGCCTTGGCACCGACCCGACGCTGCTGGCGGCGGCGGCCGTCCCGCTCGCCATCGCGGTCATCGTGTCCACGCCGTCGAAGATTCTCTCGGGCTATCTCGGCGGTCGGGCGTACGACCTCTCGGCGCACCGGTCGCTCCGAGTCGGCGTCGGGCTGGTGCCGCGCGGCGAGTTCTCGCTCGTCATCGCGGCACTGGCCGCCGCGGGCACGACACCGGTGATGCGCGAAATCATCCCGGCGTTCGCCGTCGGCTACGTCTTCGTCATGAGCGCGCTCGGAACGGTGCTGATGCAGCGGTCGGACCTCGTGGAACGACTGGTCTTCCGCGGCGGCGCGGCGGACGGAGAGACCTCGACCGAGAGCGCCTGATTCGTCCCGGCGCGACGTTTTCGAGCCGTCGACGCCGACCGACCCGAACGGCCACAGAACACTTACCGGAGGAGCCGTCACGTTGCGGGTGCTATGACCCTTATCGAGTGGCTCGTCATCGCAGTCGTCGTGGTCGCGATTATCGCGCTCGTGGTCGCGCTCGTCGACAACGAACTGCTGGTCGAACTCGCCGGGGAGTTGCTCGACTGAGGAAACGTTTGCGTCGCCGGAAGCGTTTAATAGGAATGACTTCGTAGCGTTTCACAACCATGGCGACTCGCAGCACCTTCGCCACTTTTGCCCCGCTGCGAGCCGCGGCTGTCCGACCCCGACGACGGGCCCTTTAGGGCCACAATCATCATCTCCTTCGGGACACGTCGAAAACGCTAATCTTCCATTTTCGTGCCTATAGGCATCTCTACCACTTAATTTCACAAATTGAATGCAAAGAATTTATCTGTATGTCCCCGCCACAGACGAGTACATGAAGAAAGTCGCACTCGCGTTCTCGGGCGGACTCGACACAACAGTCTGCGTCCCGATTCTCGAAGAGGAGTACGGATACGACGAAGTCATCGGCGTCACGGTCGACGTCGGCCAGCCCGAAGAGGAGTTCGAGGAGGCCTACGAGACGGCCGAGGCCCTCGGACTGGAGCACCACGTCGTCGACGCGAAACAGGAGTTCGCACAGCTCTGTCTCGACTCCGTGTGCGCCAACGCGGACTATCAGGGCTATCCGCTCGGCACCGCGCTCGCGCGCCCGGTCATCGCCAAGGCCATCCTCGAACTCGCCGAGGAACACGACTGCGAGGGCATCGCCCACGGCTGTACGGGCAAGGGTAACGACCAACTCCGCTTCGAGGCCGTCTGGCGCGCCTCCGACCTCGAAGTCATCGCGCCCGTCCGCGAGATGGGCATGACCCGCGAGTGGGAAATCGAGTATGCCGCCGAGAAGGACCTCCCGGTGCAGGGCGGCAACGAGGGCGTCTGGTCCATCGACACGAACCTCTGGAGCCGTTCCATCGAGGGCGGCAACCTCGAAGACCCCGGCTACGTCCCGCCGGAGGACATCTACGAGTGGACCGACCAGCCGTCCGGCGAGACGGAACTCATCGAAATCACGTTCCAAGACGGCTACCCGGTCGCCGTCGACGACGAGGAGATGGAGCCCCTCGAACTCATCTCGCTTCTCAACGAGAAGGCCGGCAAGCACGGCGTCGGCCGCACGGACATGATGGAAGACCGCATGCTCGGCCTCAAGGTGCGCGAGAACTACGAGCACCCGGCCGCGACGACGCTCCTGAACGCCCACGAGGCGCTCGAAGGGCTCGTCCTCACGAAGGAGGAACGCGACTTCAAGGCCACCGTGGACAACGAGTGGTCCCAGAAGGCCTACGAGGGCCTCATCGACGCCCCGCTCGTGGGCGCGCTGAACGCCTTCCTCGAAAAGACCCAAGAGCGCGTCACGGGCACCGTGACCATCAAGTTCGAGGGCGGACAGGCCCGCCCGGTCGGCCGCGAGTCCGAGTACGCCGCGTACTCCGAGTCCGCCGCCTCCTTCAACACGGAGACGGTCGACGGCATCGAGCAGGCCGACGCGACGGGCGTCGCCAAGTACCACGGCTTCCAGGCGCGTCTCGCCAACCAGAGCGCGAAGAAGCAGAAGCCCGAACTCGCCGCAGACGGCGGTAGCGACGAGTAAGATGGCAGGCGAGGACGGCGACTCCGAGGGCGTCATCCGCCGGGACCGCTTCAGCGGCGGCCCCGCCCGCGGGTTCATGTCGAGCCTCGCGGCCGACGAACGCATCTTCGAGGCCGACCTCGCCGTCGACCGGGCACACGTCGTGATGCTCGCGGCCCAAGACATCATCGAGTCCGAGGTCGCGAGCGAGATTCTCGCCGCGCTGGACGAAGTCGAGGCCGCGGGCCACGACTCGCTTGCCGGCGGCGAAGACGTCCACGAGGCCATCGAGGCCGCCGTCATCGACATCGTCGGCCCCGACGGCGGGAAGATGCACACCGCCCGCTCGCGCAACGACGAGGTGGCGACCTGCATCCGCTACCGCCTGCGCGAGGACGTGCTTTCGGCCCTCGACGCGGCGCTCGCCCTGCGCGAGTCGTTAGTCGAGACGGCCGCCGAACACACCGAGACGGTGATGCCCGGCTACACGCACCTCCAGCCCGCGCAACCGACGACGGTCGCGCACTTCTTGCTCTCGTACGAACGGGCGGTCGCCCGCGACTGCGCCCGCCTCATGTGTGCGTACGAGCGCATCAACCAGTCGCCGCTCGGGTCGGCGGCGTTCGCGGGCACGCCCTTCGACGTGAACCGCGAACTCGTGGCCGACCTGCTCGGCTTCGACCGCGTGATGGAGAACTCGATGGACGCCTCCGCGACCCGCGACTTCCTCGCGGAGACGCTGTCGGCGCTCACGACCCACGCGGTCACGCTCTCCGGCCTCGCCGAGGACCTCGTGATATTCTCGAACAAGGGCCTCGTCGAGCTGTCGGACGACTACTCGTCGACCTCCTCTATCATGCCGCAGAAGAAGAACCCCGACACGATGGAACTCGTTCGCGCCGTCGCGGGCGACGCCGTCGGGGAACTCACCGGCCTCCTGACGACGCTCAAGGGGCTGCCGCGCGCGTACAACCGCGACCTCCAGCGCGCCCACAAACACGCGTTCCGCACTGTCGACGACGTGGCCGAGGCGGCCGCGGTCGCCGCCGGCGCGGTCGGG